>JBKJNE010000350.1:0-6272 GCA_046596015.1 Alphaproteobacteria bacterium | reverse complement strand
TCCCCCGCTACAGATCTCCAACATTTTGAAAATCTGACGACACGGCGAGTCGCTGGACGGTTCAGCTTCATTGCCCTTCTAGCGCTGACAATGTGCATGGCCGGCGCTGATGTCCTCGCTCAATCCGCGACCGAGCAGCGCGAGAATGCTGTCCGACACGCAAGAGCCGGACAAATGAGCGAGGCGCAAGCCACGTTGCGCGGCTTGCTGACGGCCGGCGCCGACGACGGGCTCGTCGCAATGGATCTCGTGACGTTGCTGCAACAGGACGGCAAGTCCGCCGAGGCAGCGGCGTTGTTCGCCAGCACCGCCAAGGCCGATCCCCCGGCGTATGCCTTGCTCGCCGCCGCCCGCGCCAATCAGGCCATCGGCCGTCACGACGAAGCCCGTCGGCTCGCCCGCGAAGGGGCGCGGCGCTTTCCCGCCGACCCGGCATGGGCGCGCCTGCGGGGGTCGAGTCCGGTCGAGCGTCCGGCAGCAGCGACACCCCGCCCCGTGCAGCGGCTCATGGCGGAAGGCGACGCCCATCGCAAAGCACGTGATCTCTTCGCGGCCCTGGCGGCATATACCGCCGCCATCAAACTGGCGCCCACCGATCCCGCGCCGCGTCGTGAAGCCGCCGCCGTGATGATCGAGCTTGGCGGACCACATGGTGCCGCCATGATAGCCGGCGAGACTCCGAAGGTTGCGGCGGCCCAGGCAGCGGCAATGGTCCGGTGGGGAGCCGAGGTTCAAGTTCCCGATCCGGCACGCCGGTTCGAGGGCACTGACGCAGCGCTCGCGCGGCTCGATGCACTCCTGGCATCGACTCCTGTCGCGGAGGTCGATCTGCGGCGGCGGCTGCGCCTTGATCGCATGGTGGCCCTGGCCGACCGCTTGCGCATGGCGGAGGCAGCAAGCGAAGGCGATGAGCTGCGCCGGGACAGTCCGCTGCCGCTCTATGCCGAACAGGCCTATGGCGACGCGCTGCTGTATCTGCGTCGGCGTCAGGAAGCGCGCAATGCCTACGATCGCATTCTTGCAAGCGAGCCGCATAACATCCAGGCCCGCTACGGCCAGTTTTTCGTGTCTGTCGAACTCGAGGATTTCCCGACCGCCTATGCCGCCGTCGACGTCCTGCTGCGCGGGGACGAGCCGATCTGGCGGCGCTATCTCCATGACCCGACACGCTACGCCAATCCGGAGCGCGTCGCGGCCGAGATCGCCGCCGCCGACGCGCGATTCTACGGCAACCAGCTCGGCGAGGCCTGGGATCGCATCTCGGTGCTGGCCAAGGCGGCGCCCGCCAACGGGCTGATACGGGTGTCGTCCGCCCAGATTGCGAACGCGCGCGGCTGGCCGCGCCTGGCCGAGGCCGAGGCCCAGATCGCCGAGAGCCTGGCACCCCGCGAGCTGGGCGCGAAGATCATGCTGGTGGAGGTGGCGCTGGCCAACTTCCGTTACGCCGAGGCCAACCGGCGGCTGGCCGAGCTGGTGGCTTTGTATCCCGAGGACTTGGCGGTGAAACGAGTGGGGCGTCTGGTTCGCGCCCAGCAGGGTTGGTTGTTCGAGGTCGAAGCACGGCCCAGCAACAGCACCGGTGGCGGCACCAACGAGACCGGCCAGGCGCTGCAGATCGCCGGCCGGCTCTATTCGCCGCCGATTGCGGACAATTGGCGCCTGTTTGCCCTGACCGACTACAGTTCGGCGAATCCCATCGAGGGTTTCGTGCATCGCGAGCGCGTCGGCGTCGGTGTCGAATTGCGCCTGCCCGAGGTCCGCGCGACGGTTTTTCCCACCATGTCGTGGGGGACGCTCAATCGCGCAGGCGGCGGCGCCACCGTCGACTGGTTCGTGACCGACCAGATTTCTCTGGGCTTGTCGGCGGAAGCCTTCAGCCTGGAGACGCCGCTCCGGGCGCTGTTCTACGGCATCACCTCCGACCAATACGTAGCGCGCGCCGCCTATCGCTGGCACGAATCCCGCGCCCTGGTCGGTGTCGCCTCCTACCAGCCGTTCACCGACGGCAATCAGCGCCTGACGGCCGGCCTCACCTATACCGAGCGGTTGATCGACATCCCGAAGTTCGACCTGACCGGTCGCGCGGATCTCTTCACCTCGTCGAACACGCTCGCCAACGCGTCCTACTTCAATCCCAGTGCCGACCTCGCGGCGACGGTGGGGTTCCTCGCCGAGCACGTTGCCTGGCGCTCCTACGAGTCGAGCTTCACGCACGCCTTGCGGGTCGATGCCGGCCTCTATGTCCAGCAAGGTTATGCCAACGACTGGATCGGCATGGCCTCCTACGAGCACCGCTGGCGCATCGATCCCCGCACTGAGTTCCGCTACGGCATCCAGGCGAGCCGCAGGGTCTACGACGGCATCGAGGAAAAGAGCTACGGACTCATCGTCGGCCTGAGGCAGAGAATATGATGCGTGCGTTGATTTGCCTTCTGCTTCTCTGCGCCGCCGGAACGGCCAGCGCACAGAGTGTCGGGGAACGGGGCACCGGTCGCCGCTTCGTCTCGATTGCTTTCCACGATGTCGTCGACACGCGTGAGCAGCTCACGACCGACGCCGTGACCGCCGACAAGCTCGTGCGGTTCTTCGACTGGATGAAGGGCAGTGGCTGGACGGCCGTCTCTCTCGATGACGTGCTGGCGGCGGAGCAGGGCAGGCGGCCTTTGCCCGACAAGGCCATCCTCCTCACTTTCGATGACGGTTATCGCAGCCTCTACACGCGGGTATTCCCGCTGCTGAAGATCTACCGCTATCCCGCAGTGGCAGCCGTGGTTGGATCCTGGATGGAAGGACCCCCGGACGGCACCGTGCGCTATGGCGATTTCACCGTGCCCCGGTCGAATTTCATCAGCTGGGCCCAGGCACGCGAGATGCAGGCCTCTGGCCTGGTCGAGTTCGCCTCGCACTCCTACGACATGCACTGGGGCGCGTTTGCCAATCCGCAGGGCAACGCCATCCCGGCCGCCCGTACCTGGCGCTACGATCCGGCCACCACGCGCTACGAGAATGACGACCAGCATCGCGACCGCATCCGCGCCGATCTCGACCGTTCGCGCCGTCAGATCGCCACCGCGCTCGGCCGTGCCCCGCGCGCCCTCGTCTGGCCGTTCGGCCGCTTCAGCGGTCCGGCGCTGGAGGAGGCGAGGAAAGCGGGCTTCGCGTTCGCCTTTACCCTGGAGGCCGAGCCGGCCGACGCCGGCGGTCCGCTGGCGTTGCATCGCTACTTTCCCAGCCTTGGCCCCCCGTTGGGTGAGATTGCCGACAATCTGCGCTTCGACGTCGAAACTCCCGAGACTGTTCGCGTCGCCTGTGTCGCACTGGATAGCCTTGCCGCCTTGAATGGCGCGGCTCAGGACACGGCGCTCGGCACGATGATCGAAAACCTGCGGGCGCTGGGTGCCAACAAGGTAGTGATCGACGGCCAGGCGGCGCTGTCGTCACCGGGGGGCGCGCTCGGCGACGTCTTTTTCCCCTCGCGCCTTCGCCCGATGAGGGCCGACATACTCTCGCGTGCGGCGTGGCAGATCCGTTCGCGCGGCGGCATGGAGGTCTATCTCCGCCTGCCCGCGCAAGCCGCCACCGCTGCCGTGGGCGAGGCCGGTGTTCCCGCCCTTTACGCCGACATGCTGCGCCACGCGGCTGCCGACGGCATTGTCGTGGACGCGCCCGCTCAGCCGCCGTCCTCGGCCTCACCTCATAAAAATGCCGTCCGCAGCCGGCGTGCTGCCCTGGATTCCGCGGCACTCGACCCGGCATCGCGCCAGGCATTGGCTATCTACCGCGCGGCGGCCACGGTCGATCCGGTCTTGCGCCTGATGTTGGCCGTTCCGGCGCCGGTCGGGCCGGCGGATTGGGCAGATTACGTCCTCTCGCCGTCGGCAGCAGGTGCCGCCGCGCTGGTACAGCAGGCTACGCGACCGCGTAGCCAAGGTTGGTTACGGCCGGACCTCGCCGGCCACGTCGTCCTCGGCATGCCTGCCGCACCGTCGGCGCAGATCGACGGGCTGCGCGGCGCCCAACGCCAAGGCGCGACCGGCTTTGCGCTCTGCCCGGGTGGGCCGGCGCTCCCGCCCTCGGCCGCGCTGTCTGCCGCCTTCTCCGCGGCAACCTTTCCGTACCGGCCGTAGATCATGCAGTCGGTTTATGGCGCTCTCGATGTTCTCTTTCTGGTCATCCCCCAGTTCTGCTTCGGCTATCCCTTCGTCATGGCCTGGTACTGGATGGCGGGTGGGCTTCTCTTCTATGCGACGCATGAACGGCATCTGCCGCCGCAGACTGAGCCGCCGGACCTTGCAGTCTGGCCGCCGATCAGCATCATCGTGCCCTGTTACAACGAGATGGCGCACGCCCAGGAGACGCTTAGCGTCGCGGCGGCGTCGGACTATCCCGATTTCGAGATCATTGCCGTGAACGACGGCAGCAGCGACGAGACGGTCGAAGTCTTGAATGCGCTGGTCGCGCGAATCCCGCGGCTACGGGTCGCTCATCTTGCCGTGAATCAAGGCAAGGCGATCGCGCTGAACGCCGGGGCGCTCCTGTCCAACAACGAGATCCTGGTCTGCATCGATGGCGATGCGCTGCTCGATCGGCAGACGTTGCGCTGGATCGCCCGCGCGTTCCTTCCCAGCAATGTCGGCGGCGTCGCCGGCAATCCCCGCGTCCGTAACCGCAGCACTATTCTTGGGCGTCTGCAGGTCGGCGAGTTTTCCTCCATCATGGGTCTGATCAAGCGCGCCCAGAACATGTATGGCCGCCTGTTCACGGTCTCGGGCGTGATCTGCGCCTTCCGCAAGAACGCGATTGCCGCGGCGGGCTGGTGGTCGCCGCGGACCCTGACGGACGATGTCGACATCACCTGGCGCGTCCAGATGAACGGCTGGCGAGTGGTCTACGAGCCCAACGCCATCGTCTGGATCCTCATGCCGGAAACGCTGCTGGGGCTGTGGCGACAGCGCCTTCGTTGGGCCGAAGGTGGGGCGCAGGCGGCGATCGACTACTTCTTGCCATTGGTGCGCGGCCATGTCGCCCCAGGCATGTCGGTGATCTATATCGACTTCGTGGTCAGCGTGACCTGGGCCTACACCATTGTCTTCACATTGGGGCTCGGTCTGCTTTGGACACTGGGTCTCGCACCACCCTTGCTGCAGCACGGGTTTGAGCTCGTGCCCAAGTGGTGGGGCCTCACGCTCGCCGTCACCTATCTCGCGCAGGCCTTCGTGGCCCACTTGATAGAGCGTCGCTACGAGGCCGGCATGCTGCGCCATCTGTTCTGGATCATCTGGTATCCGCTGGCCTTCTGGCTGCTCAGCGCGCTCACCACCGTGGTGGCCTTGCCACGCGCCATTTTCCGGGCGCGCTCGGCGCGCACGACCTGGGTCAGTCCCGACCGGGGACTGCGATGACACAGGATGGTAAACTGTGGCCGCCGCTCATTGTTGCTACCGACCAGCCTGGGTGGGTACGCGCGCGCGATTTCCTGCTCACCGGGGCGATGTGGATGCTTCTTGCCGCGATGTTGAACAACGAGTTTGAATTGTTTCTCGGCGTCTATCTTGAACGTCTGGGATTCGACGTCTTGCTCCATCGCCTTGGTCTTGCTGATTTCGACCCAAAGTTGGACTGGTTGGCGTTCGGCCGGCATCTCCTTCCGTACTGGATCGTCATTTTTGTGCTGGTCGCGTCGTTGACGACGTTCGCCGCCCACACCCTTCTCAGGCGGCATCGCGCGCTCCGCGAGGCAAAGCCGCCGCCGCTCAGCCTTGCCCGGCAGGCCCGGTACGCCGCCTTGCCGGCGATGGCTGCACGAGCAGGCGTTGCCGCAAGGGAACAGCGCGCCGGCTTGAACAAAATGGCCGTCGTCGACGGGCGAAGCCTGCTTGCCATGCTGAACGGCCAGGAAAAGGACACGCTGGTGGAGGCGCGAGCCCTGCGCATTGCCATGATCAACGTGACGGTCGACGGCCACTACCGGATCGAGCGCGCTCCCGAGCCTGCCCTTGAAGGCGGAGCCGGGTCGTCGTGAAGAAGTCGATATTCCTTGTTCTTTTCGGATTGGTCCTGTCCGTTGCGGCAGGGTGGGCCGCTGCCGCAAGCGCGCAACAGGCCGGCGGGGGCATGAAGGCGTCTCCCTCGCGCTTCAAGACCGAGATCGTCGTGCGGACGATGAGGAACCTGCGCAATCAGGCGGAAGTTGCCTCGTTCGTCGAGTTGGCGGCCCGGCATGAGGTCGCGGTCATCAACCTCGCGGTGAAGCAGGACGAGGATGACGAGAT
>JBKJNE010000274.1:0-3077 GCA_046596015.1 Alphaproteobacteria bacterium | reverse complement strand
CCGCCGCGATCAGCGGCTTGGAGCGGCGGCACAGATCGGCCCAGTCGGTGCCGCCCGGCATGCCGGTCTCCTCCTCCTGCTTGTCGCCCGCGCCGTCGATGCGCGCCTTGAACGCCTGCTCGATGTCCGCGCCGGCGCAGAAGCCCTTGCCCGCGCCGGTCAGCACGATGGCGCCAATGGCTTTGTCGGCATTGGCGCGCTCGAAGGCGTTCACCAGTTCCGTCGACATCAAGCGCGTCCAGGCGTTGCGCCGCTCGGGACGGTTCAGGGTGACGACCGCAACCGGGCCGTCGGTTTCGTAGAGGATGGTTTCATAGAACATCGTTCACCCCTGCTGGTTCAGGCCGCCGACATTAGGCGGCGGCGATCATCCGATGCAAGTCCTCCCCTCGACAAGCTCGGGGGCGCGGATAAAGTGTAGCCCGCATGACGGCCTGCCAAAGGGGAGGCAGGCCGCAGGGGAGGACACATGACGCTCAACGACCCGGCCCGCTCATCCGCCATTCTGGCTCGGCTGGATCGGCTGCCCGGCACGCGGCATGTCTGGTTGCTGATCGGCCTGCTGTCGCTCGGCGGCATGTTCGAGTTCTACGACCTGTTCATGACCGCCTATGTGATGCCGGGCATGGTGAAGGCCGGCCTGTTCGCCGACGTGAAGGTGGCCATCTTCACCGGCCCGGCGCTGTTCGTCGCCTCGACCTTCACCGGCCTGTTCATCGGCACGTTCCTGTTCGGCTACGTGGCCGATCGCTACGGGCGCCGGACCATCTTCACCTGGTCCATGCTGTGGTACAGCGCCGCGACCCTGGTGATGGCGTTCCAAGACACCGGCCCCAGCATCTGCCTGTGGCGGCTGATCGCCGGCATTGGCATCGGCGTCGAGCTGGTGACCATCGACACCTACATCTCCGAGCTGGCGCCGAAGCGGGTTCGCGGCCGCGCCTTCGCCTTCAACCACGTGGTTCAGTTCGCGGTCGTGCCCATCGTGGCGTTCATCTCCTGGCTGCTGGTGCCGCTGTCGCCGCTGGGCCTCGACGGCTGGCGGTGGGTGGCGATCATCGGCTCGGCCGGCGCGCTTGCCGTCTGGTTCATCCGCCGCGCCGTGCCGGAAAGCCCCAGATGGCTGATCAACCAGGGCAGGCAGGACGAGGCCGAGGCGATCACCGCCGCCATCGAGGCAAAGGTGACCGCCGACCTGAAAGGCGCGCCGCTGCCCGAGCCCGCCGCCCATTCGGTCGAGAAGCTCGAGCCCAAGGGTCAACTGAGGGAGATCTTCGAGCCGCGCTACCGCAGCCGCACGGTCATGCTGATGGTGTTCCAGTTCTTCCAGACCATCGGCTTCTACGGCTTCTCCTCGTGGGTGCCGACGCTGATCGCCCAGCAGACCGGCATCAATGTCGAGCGTAGCCTGCACTACGCCTTCATCATCGCCATCGCCGCGCCGTTCGGCCCGCTGCTCGCCATCACCTTCGCTGACAAGGTCGAGCGCAAGTGGCAGCTTGTCGGCGCGGCCGCCGGCGTCGGGGTGTTCGGCGTGCTGTTCGCCATGCAGAGCGCCATGGCGCCGCTGATCGTGTGCGGCGTGCTGATCACGCTGTCGAAGAACATCATGTCCTATGCCTTCCACGGCTATCAGGCCGAGCTGTACCCCACGCGCATCCGCGCCCGCGCGGTCGGCTTCACCTACTCGCTGAGCCGGCTCAGCACCATCTTCATCAGCTTCATGATCGGCTACATGCTGTATGTGGGCGGTACGGCCGCGGTCTTCGGCCTGATCGCCTTCGCCATGCTGATGGTGGTCGTCTCCATCGGCGTCTGGGGTCCGCGAACCCGCAAGCTGGAGCTGGAGCAGATCTCGCAGTAGGCGGCTACGCGGTCTCCAGCTTCTGTGCGCGGGTGAGCGGTCGGTAGTCCGGATGGCTCGGCCCGGTCATACCGATCTGGTTGAGCATGCCCATGTCGCCGTCCATGGCGATCTCGGCGAGCGGCGCGCCGCTGACCAGGATATGCTTGCGGGCGATGATGCCCCACTCGCCGTTCCGCTTCAGCACCCGGTCCTTGTAGAAGCCGAAGAAGATGGCATAGGGCGCCTTGTCCGCCGGCGTCTCGTTCGGCAGCGACAGGCTGAGATTGTAGCTCTCCACCTCGGCGGTATCGCCGTGCAGATCCATCTTGAGCTGGCTGGTGAAATGCCAGCGCCGGCCGACGCCGTGCTCGACCTCCATCAGCCGCGGCTTGAAGTCCTTGCCGCTGCCCTTGAAGAAGCCGTAGTCGATGTCGGCATCATCGTAGAACACCGTGTCGAGCATGGCGTCGTCGAGCCAGTCCAGCGCCCGCGAATACCGCACCAGCAGGTCCTCGATGTCGCGCAGGTCCTTCTGCCGCTCCAGTTCCCGCTCCACCGCCGCCAGCCGCGCCAGCACGTCGTCCAGATCGCTCATGTCACGCTCCCCTGTTTGAAGGGCAAGCTTAGGTGTGACCGGCGAAGCGCGCTACCAGTCAGTTCACCAGGAAGGGCAGGTTCGCGGTCGCGGCGGCTCCCCGGCCGTCTCTCACCGTGAAGAACAGCCGGTATTGTCCGGCCGGCAGGCCGCCCAGCCTGGCGCCCGCCAGGTCCGACGCCAGCAGCGCCCCGGCGTAGCTGCGCGGCACGGCCTCGATGTCGCCGCCCTTGCGCAGGTCGGTGCTCTCGGCCATCACCGACCACTGCGCGGCGAGCGTGTCACCGTCGGGGTCGGCCACGTCCAGGACGGCGCGGCCCGCCTCCAGGTCGAAGCGGCCGATGCGCGGCGCACGGTTGCCGCCCGGCGTGCGGCCGCCCCAGGCCTGCGCCATGGCCTCGGCGCTCTCGGTCCAGGATCCGTCGGGCAGCAGCAGGCTGTGCCAGGTGGGCGTGACCTCCTGCTTCTGGCCCCAGTAGAACAGGATCTGGCCTTCGGTCGCCGGGCCGAGGGCGGCGAGGTAGCCGCGCAGCAGCGCCGCCTTGGCGGTGCTGGTGGGCTCGATCATCGCGCCCCACGGCTTGCGCGCCGCCTGCCATTGGCCGATGGCGCCCATCTCGGTGACGACCAGCGGTC
>JBKJNE010000509.1:0-2915 GCA_046596015.1 Alphaproteobacteria bacterium | reverse complement strand
ACTGGATGCCGGTGAGGCCCAGCTCGTTGACCAGCGAATCAGCGTTGCCGCCGGCCGCCGAGCCGCCGAACGCGAACTGGATGTCCGGCCATTCCAGGCCGCAATCCTTCAGCGCCTCGCGCACGGCGAAGGCGCCCTGCTGGCGGCCGCTCATGCTGTCCGTGCGGCCGAATTTATGGATACCGATACCGATGATGCAGACGTCCGTCATATCCCGTCTCCTGT
Organism: Alphaproteobacteria bacterium; assembly: GCA_046596015.1. Classification (GTDB taxonomy): domain Bacteria; phylum Pseudomonadota; class Alphaproteobacteria; order SMXS01; family SMXS01; genus RI-34. The sequence goes on along the minus strand of JBKJNE010000509.1, from coordinate 2,690 downwards.
ATGAATCCGCTCAGCCCTTGACCGGCTTGAACGCGAAAGTGACTACCTCGTTGCCCTTCTCGTCTTCACGGAACGGAATGATGGTCATTTCCATCTCCATGCCGATCTTCAGCTCCTTGGGATCGGCCGTCGTCAGGCGCGATTCCACGATCACCTCGCCCGGTAGCTCGATATAGCCGACGCCATAGGGCTTGAAGGTCTCGACCGTCTCCGGACCCTTGTAGGGCGGATTCTTCGGCAGGAAGCCCTGGATGGTCCAGGTGTAGAGCTTGCCGCGCGTGGCCAGCAGCACCTCTTCGGAATCCTCGTCGGCGACGTAGTTGTGGATGGCCGGAAAGTACACACGGCCCGTCTTCTTCTCCCGCCGCGCGATGAGCTGCGGGTTGGCGGACGGCCACGTGAACAGACCCTCCTGGACCGGAACTTGCTGCTTGGCCATTGGGCGGCTCTCCCCTTGAAGCACGATAAAAGTCACGCGCGATCCTAGAGAGGAAGGCGCGGCGCGGCAAGCCATGAAGCTCACCCGTTTCGGGTGCGAGGATATCAGAGATTTCCGGAGAGGAAACGGTTGGATTCAGGGTTTCAGGGCGGCTTCACGTCAGTAAGAGAAAAGTCTGCGCCCTCGAACGGCAGGCCTCGTTCGTCATAAAGCAGGTCGCCATGATCGAGGGATGTGATCTGCTTCACTGCCCGCAGCGTGTACATCATCGGCAGGTTTGGTCGTTCCGGCGGTGCGCGCCAGTGGCCGTCGTCGCCCTGCACCATGAACGGAAAGCGCTGCATGTAGCTGGCGTCCGACTCCCGCAACTCACGGATATCCAGCCCCGCACGGATCAGCGCCGTCACCACCGAGCCCAGATTGTGGTTCCATTCGACCGTCTGGTTATGGGCCGTCGCGGCGTCGGTCTGCGCATAGGAACCTTCAACCGCCACGCGCTCACCGCCGGGTCGGGTGAAATAGTCGTACCGCACTTCCGGCGCGCCGGTGACCGCGTTCGGCTCCAGGCCCCAGATCGCCGGATGGAACTCGACCAGATAAAGCTCGCCGCCGGGCCGCAGCAGGTCTGCCACCACCTTCGCCCAGCGGTCGATGTCCGGCAGCCAGCACAGCGCGCCGATGCCCGTGTAGACGACGTCGAAGCCGCCACCGAGCAGCACCGGCGCGTCGTAGACGTCGCCCTGCACGAAATCGGCGCGCAAGCCCGTCTCCAGGGCCAGCCTTCGCGCTGCGTCGACAGCGGTTTCGGAGAAGTCGAGCCCCGTGACCTCCGCGCCGAGCCTGGCCCACGACAACGTGTCCAGCCCGAAATGGCACTGCAGGTGCACGAGCCTTTTGGCCCGCACGTCACCCAGGTCACGCACCTCGTCGGGGCCGAGCGAAATCCTGCCGGCCTTGAAGCCCTCCACGTCATAGAACCCGGAGCCGACATGGATCGCCACGCGCTCGTCCCAGAACTGGCGGTTCAGATTCTTTGCATCGTTGGACATCGCTTCCCTCCGACAGCACGATCATATCGGGCAAGCGGCAATGCAAGCGCCGCCGTTGATTTCCGCGGCTTTCGCCACTACACCTTGCCGCGCGCGGCAGACGGCCCAGTTAGGCCACCCAACAACACACGAGAACAACGGAAACGACCATGAGCGCGACGGACCCGATCGTCATGGCCCTGCCGAAAGGGCGCATCCTCAAGGAGGTGCGTCCCCTGCTGCACGCGGCCGGCATCGAGCCGGAGCCGGACTTCGACGACGAGAACTCGCGCAAGCTGCGTTTCGCCACCAATGATCCGGGCCTGGAGATCATCCGGGTGCGCAGCTTCGACGTGGCGACCTTCGTCGCCTTCGGCGGCGCCCAGCTCGGCGTTTGCGGCAACGACGTGCTGATGGAGTTCGACTATGACGGCATCTATGCGCCGCTCGATCTGAACATCGGCCATTGCCGCCTGTCGGTCGCCGAGCCGGTCGAGCTGAGCGCGAGCGACGACCCGCGCACCTGGAGCCATGTCCGCGTCGCCACCAAATACCCGAACGTCACCCGCGCCCACTTCGCCGCCCGCGGCGTGCAGGCGGAATGCATCAAGCTCAACGGCGCCATGGAGCTGGCGCCGGCGCTGGGCCTGTGCCGCCGCATCGTCGACCTGGTGTCGACGGGCGTGACCCTGAAGGCGAACGGCCTGGTGGAGATCGAGCGCATCGCCGAGATCAGCTCGCGGTTGATCGTCAACCGCGCCGCGTTCAAGACCCGCCCCGGAGAGATCGCCGCTCGCATCGAACGGTTCCGCGAGGTGGTCAATGCCAAAGCGGCTTGACGCCTCCGACCTCGATTTCGAGCGCGCGTTCCAGGCGCTTCTCGGCCTGAAGCGCGAATCCGATCCGGACGTGGCCGAGATCGTCGCCGAGATCATCGCTGACGTGCGCGCGCGCGGCGACGAGGCGCTGTTCGACTACACCTCCCGCTTCGACCGCATCGACATGTCCGCCGAGACCGTCCGTGTCCGGCCGCAGGAGATCCTCGAGGCTCGCGAAGCGGTGTCCGGCGAGGCGCTCGCCGCGCTGAACTTCGCCGCCGAGCGCATCCGGTTCTTCCACGAGAAGCAGAAGCCGGAAGACCTGCTCTACACCGACGACGCCGGCGTCGTGCTGGGTTACCGCTGGACGCCCATCGACGCCGCCGGCCTCTACGTGCCCGGCGG
>JBKJNE010000367.1:0-8359 GCA_046596015.1 Alphaproteobacteria bacterium | reverse complement strand
GAGGCCCTGCTGGGGCGGGCCGCGACGCTGATCGACATGAACCGCGACGCCGAGGGCCAGAAGGACATCGACGCGGCGCTCGAGCTGGCGCCCAAGCACCCGCTCGCGCTTTACCTCAATGCGCTGATCCTGACCAAGAAACAGGATTACGCCAATGCCCAGGCGGTGCTGCAGCGGGCGGGCGCGGCGCTCGACAACTACCTGCCGGCGCAGTACCTGCGCGGCGCCATCGCCTACGCCCAGGGCAACCTGGAGCAGGCCGCGGCCAACCTGAGCGGCTTCGTCGCCGCCGTGCCCGACAACGTCAACGGACGGCGCCTGCTCGGCTCGACCATGATCCGGCAGGGCCGCTTCGACGACGCGGTCAGGACGCTGCAGCCGCTGGCCGATGCGCCGCAGGCGGATGCCGCGGCGCTGTCGCTGGTGGCGACCGCCCGGATGGGCTCCGGCGATTACGCCAGGGCCATCGAGCTGTTCCAGAAGGCGGCCGGCCTCGATCCGAAGAACAGCCTCTACCGCACCCAGCTCGCCGTCGCCCGGCTGGCCGCCGGCCAGAACGCCGACGCGGTCAAGGATCTGCAGACGGCGGTGAAGGAGGATCCGGAGGCCAAGCGGCCCCAACTGCTGCTGGTGCGCTACCACCTGTTCAACCGGAACCATGACGCCGCGCTGAAGGTGATCGGCGACATGCTGCGCGCCAATCCGAAGGATCCGGTGGCGCTCAACCTGAAGGGCGTCGCATACCGGGCCAAGAACAACGTCGCCGAGGCGCGCGGCGCGTTCCAGGCGGCGCTGGCGGCCAGTCCCGACTATCTCCCGGCATCGCAGAACCTTGCCCGGCTCGACGTCCAGGGCAAGGACTACGCCGCCGCCGAAGGCCGCTTCAGGGACGTGCTGGCGCGCGATGCGAAGAACGAGACGGCCATGATCGAGCTGTCGCGGCTGGCGCTCACCCGCAAGAAGCGCGACGAGGCGATCAAGTTGCTGGAGAAGGCCCAGGCGGAGAACCCGAAATCGTCGGCCGCCGGACTGCGGCTGATCGAGGTCCATCTGCGGGGCGGTGACATCGTCAAGGCGCTGGCGACGGCGAGCGCGCTGGACCGGCGCGTCCCCAACCGTCCGGAAGTGGTCGAGGCGCTCGGGCGTACCCAGATGCTGGCCGGCGACGCACTCTCGGCGGTGTCGACCTATACGCGGCTGACCGGGCTCGCCAAGGACAACGCCAACGTCTATTTCGCGCTCGGACGCGCCCAGCTCCAGTCGGGTGACGCGCCCGGCGCGCGGCAGTCCTACCAGCGGGCGCTGAAGATCGATCCGAAGCTGGTTCCGGCGGTGCTGGAGTTGGTCAACCTGGAGATCAACAGCGAACGCTACCAGGCGGCCATGGAGCTCGCGACTGCGCTGCGCAAGGGCCAGCCGGAACTGCCCATCGGCGACCTTCTGGTCGGCCACGTCCTGGCCAGGACCGGCAAGACCGATCAGGCCGTCGAGGCGTTCCGGGCGGCGGAAAAGAAGATCAATTCGGCGGACTCGGCGCTTCGCCTCTACTACGGCTACGCCGATCTGAAACGCCGGGCCGACGGCTTCCGCGTGCTGGAGGCCTGGCTGGCGACGACGCCGGGCGACCAGCAGATCAGGCGCGTCCTCGCCAGCGCCTATCTTTCGGCGGGCGAGATGCCGAAAGCCATCGCCCACCACCAGAAGCTGAAGGAACAGGACGGCGACAACCCGATGATCCTGAACAACCTGGCATGGCTGTACCAGAGCGTCGGCGACCCGCGCGCCATGGCCGAGGCGAGGCGCGCCTACGAGCTGGCGCCCAAGGCCGCGGTGGTCAAGGACACCTATGGCTGGGTACTGGTGTCGCAGGGCTCGGTCGACCAGGGTATCAAGCTGCTCGAAGAGGCCACGGCGCTGGCGCCCGACGAGCCGGAAATCCAGTATCATCTGGCGCTCGGCCGGGTGAAGCAGGGCCGCAAGGACGACGCCTGCGCGCTGCTGGACACGATCATGGAAAGCGACGCCGAGTTCCGCCAGCGCGAGGATGCCCGGAAGCTGAAGGACGCGCAGTCCTGCCGCTGACCCGGCACCTGCTGCACGTTTTTCCCGCGTTCGAGCTGGGCGGGGCCCAGCTCCGGACCGCGACCTGGATCAACGCCCTCGGGACCACGTTCCGGCATACCATCGTCTCCATCAACGGCAGGCTGGACTGCCGCGACCGTATCGATCCGGCGCTCGATGTGAAATTTCCGCCCGCGCCGGGAACGGGACTGAGCCTGCCTGGACGGCTGCGGGCCTATCGCCGGTTCATCCGCGAGACGGCGCCCGACGTGCTGCTGACCAACAACTGGGGCAGCATCGAATGGACGCTGGCCGGGCGGCTGGCCGGTGCTGCGCGGATGCTGCATGTGGAAAGCGGCTTCGGCTCGAACGAGGCCGGCGGTGATTTCCACCGCCGGGCGCTGATAAGGCGGAAGGTTCTCTCGGGCCGCGTCCGGACGGTGGTGCCGTCGCGGACCCTGCAGAAGCGCGCGCTGGAGAGCTGGGGTCTCGACCCCGGGCGCCTGCATCTCGTGCCCGACGGCATCCCCACCGCCAAATTCGCCGCCGCGGCGATGGGGCGCGCCGCCCGCCCGGTGCTGACTATCGGCACGGTGGCGGTGCTGCGCGAGGAAAAGCGGCTCGACCTGCTGCTCGACGCCTTCGGCGCATTGCGCGCCGTCATGTCCGCCCGGCTGATCATCGCCGGCGACGGGGCGGAGCGGGCGCGGCTCGAGACGCATGCCGCAGCACTGGGGCTGCGTGGCGACGTGGAGTTCACCGGCATGATCCGAGACGTGGAGATCATGTATCCGCGCTTCGACATCTTCGCGCTGTCGTCCTCGACCGAGCAGATCCCCAACACGGTGCTCGAGGCCATGGCGGCAGGCCTGCCGGTGGCGGCGACGGAAGCGGGCGACGTGCCGGTGATGGTGGCGCCCGAGAACGCCCCGTTCATCGTCCCGCCGGGCGATGCGGCGGCGCTGGCCGGCGCGCTGGATTTTCTGGCGAGGAACGCGGCGCTGCGCCAGCACATCGGCCTCGCCAACCAGCGCCGTGCGCGGGAAACCTACGACGTGGCCGCCATGGTCGCGGCCTACCGCGTCCTGCTCGAGAACTAGATCGGCGTCTATTCGCCCGGTGCCGGGGCGCCGGGCTTGTATTTTGGCGGCTTGTAGCCCTTCACCCTTGGCTTGAGGAAGAAGCTCAACACCGGGTCGCCCGGCGGGATCGTCTCCGGCACCGGCTCCTTCTGCGCCTTGTCGACGAGGATGCAGGTGATCACCACCATGGCCAGCACATGGTAGTAGAGGTCGAAGGTCGCTTTGCTGAGGAACGCGCCGGCGACCGCGAAGCCGATCAGGCTGTACTGGCTCATAGAGGCCAGGTCCGCCGCCCATTTCGTGTCGGGCCGCTTGCGCGCCTTGCGCATGGTCCGCTCGGCGGTGAAGAAGGCGGTGAAGAAGATCGCCAGGTAGAGCGCCAGCCCCACATAGCCGTGCTCGCCGAGCACCTCGAAATAATTGCTGTGCGCCGCGCGTCCCTGGTCCTGCACGCCTTCCGCGTTGCGGGGGAGCAGCCGCAGGCGGGTGGCGTTGTCATAGAAGATGTTGAACCCGCCGCCGATGAGCGGCCGTTCACTGGCGACGTCGATAGCGAACTTCCACATGGTCAGGCGCCCCATGGCCGATGCATCCTGCTGGTAGGACACTGTCGTGGCCTGGCGCTCCTTCATGTTCTCCGGCATCAGGTAGAAGGCCAGCGCGCCGGCGGCCACGATCAGCGCGAATGTGCCGAACCGCCGCGAGCGGATCAGCAGATAGAGGGTCATGGCCGCGAGGGCGACCAGCGCGCCGCGCGACATGGTGCCGAACACCGCGAACAGCGTCAGCACCTGGGCGATCAGGAAACAGACCCAGGCGAACCGGTTCTCGTTCTGGATCTGCAGGTAGCGCAGCAGCGGCAGGATCATCAGGAACGTCACGGCGATGCCGTTGTTGTCGCCGTGGAAGGTTTCCGGCGGACCCCAGACACGGTACGCGCCGCCCGACAGGACGGTGAACAGGCCGCCGCGCATGGCGAAATAGGCGCAGGAGAGCACCATCACCCAGATCATCGCGTGCAGGCGGAAGCGGTTGTTGATCAACGGGATGGCGATCAGGGTGAACAGCATCACCTTGACGAAGGTCTCCCATTTCGGCCACGCCATGCCCGGATAGACCGCCAGGATCGTGGTGAGCGTCGCGAACGCCGTATAGACCAGCAGCAGCACCACGATCGGCCGCATTTCCAGGGTCTTCGGTTCCCGCGACGCGACCCAGGACAGCAGCGTGGCGATGGCGATGACCTCGGCCACGGGGAAGCTGCTGACCAGGCCCACGGCCATCTTGTGCGGGTTCATGTAGGAAACCCACATCCAGGCGAGCACGCCCAGATAGGGCGCGAAGAAGATGGCCGGTATCCAGCTGAAGACGAGGGCGAGGACGAACAGGCTGCGCATGCTTCGCGGGCCACTCCCCTACCGGACGGGCGAGACGATCAGCACCGATCCTAGCAGGGGGCGCCGCCGGATGGAGGGCGAAATCCGGTCGAACCGCATTTTCGTACCCGGCGGGATGTGATAACAGGATCTCCGTCGTCTGAGTGATCCGAAAGCAGCACCTTGTTCGATACCGCCATGTTCATCCTGTTCTGTCTTGGCCCGGCGGTGGCTGCTTTCGCCGCCATCCGGCAGGAGCGCGACGCCGGCGGACGGCGGCGCGGCGGCTGGAAACCCACTTCCCGCGGCGAGGATCAGGGAACCCAGGGTCGCCCGAGGCAGCTTTAAGGGCCCAGCCAGGCCAGGATTTCCTCGGCCAGCCGGGCCTTGTGCCGGCGGGCGGTGAACGTATGGTCGGCGTCGTTCATGTGCACCACGGCGATGTCGGCCGACCTGGTCGCCACCGGCCATGTCAGCGTTCGGCGCACCAGCTGGTCGAACTCGGCGGCGGTCACATCGCGTCCGCTCAGCACGACGAGTGAGCGGCCGGTGAAGCCGATCCAGTGGCGCAACATGGCATCGACGAACGCGGGATGGCCGCCATCGCGCTTTCTCAGCGCATCGAGCACGGCCATGGCGATGCCACGCACCGCGCCGCGCATCCTGCCGAACGAGGTCATCACCACCAGCCAGCGCCGCCAGCGCAGCAGCCGGGGCAGGTAGTAGGCGCCCAGCACCGCCTGTCCCTCGGCCGCCTCGCCGCGAACCCAGGGATTGAGCAGGATCAGGCCGTCGACGCCGGGCAGCGCCGTCGCGTGGAGCAGCGCGGCGCTGGCGCCGTCGCACAGGCCCATGACGATGAACGAGCGTACACCGGGCGCGGCCGCGCGGAACGCGGCCAGCGCGGCCGCGATGTCCGGGCCGGACTGCTCGAATTCGACCGGCACGCCGCCCGCGTCGCCGTAGCCGCGCCGGTCCATGCGCATGACCGCGACGCCGTTGTGGGCGAGCTGGCGGGCGAGATCGATGAACAGCCGGTGCGGGCCGACCCGGTACTGCGGCGCGCCGGGAACGATCAGCACGCCGTGCGCACTCGTCTCCTCGGGCAGGTGCGCAATGGCCAGCAGCGCGCCGCCGTCGGCGTCGACCTCGAGAATGCGCTCGTCAGCCAGCTTCATGGCGGCTCACCACGGCATCGACCGTCGCCGCCGCCAGCTGCGGATCGGCGGTTCCGTTCAGCACCGCCCAGAACGGCGGGGAGCGAACCGTCAGATAGTCGAGGCTCGCGGCGTTCGCCGCGCAGGCGCGCCCGGCGTCCTCGACCAGGGCCCGCCGTTCGGGGGACGGCGGCGCACAGTCGATCCAAGTCACCGGGATGCGCAGCGCCTCGGCCAGCTCGATCAGGTCCGACCGGTCAATGGCGTGGGTGAGAATGCGCGAGATCACGTACCCGGCCACTTCCACCGGCTCAGTGCGGCTCAGCTTCAGGCGCATCTCGTCGAGCGAAACGCTGCGCCCGCCGGACTCGATCCCTTGGGCGACGCCGATCCGCAGGAACTGGTCCATGTAGGCCTTGCCCGAGACGACCGGCTCCCACAGCACCACCTGGCGGAAACCGTGCGGATCGTCGTAGAGCGTGTCGAGCGCCAGCAGTCCGCCCAGCCGCAGACCCCACAGTCCGATCCGGTCGCGACCTCGCTCGCGCAACCAGGCGGCGGCCGCCCTGATGTCCTCGCGCCAGGTTTCCCAGCGCGCGTCGGCGAAGCCACCGTCGCTGTCGCCGGTGCCATAGAGGTCGAGCACCAGCACGCCCATGCCGGCCTGGCCCAGGGCGCGCGCCTGCGCCAGCACGACGGCGCGCGAGCGGTTCATCTCCTCGGCGAACGGCGGAACAAAGATGAGGTCGCCATGGTCGGGGGCACCCGGAACCGGCGGCAGGTACAATATGAACAGATCCCCTCGCGGACCCGCGATGAACTCGGCCTTCAAGAGACCGCCCCCAATTCCTGCCGTCAGCGCTTCCCGTCGATGAACCGCGCCAGGCCGCCCAGCGTGGAGAACGTCTCCGCGCTGATCTCGTCGTCGTGAATCCTGATGCCGAATTCGGCTTCGAGCCGGGTCACGATCTCCACCACGGCCATGGAATCGAGTTCGGGAAGGTTGCCCAATAGCGGCGTGGACGCGACCATGCCGCTCGCCCGGCCGGCCAGTCCCAACGTCTCGTCCAACAGGTCGCGAACCGTGTCGATGGTGGCCATTCCGTCGTCGCCGTCCTTGCCGCTTTTCGAGCGGTTTATACACCCTTCCGATGTCGAGATAAGCGGAAAAGGCGCCCCGCCTTGTGCCGCGCGGCGGCAGCGGCGCCCTGCGCCGTCAGCGGATTGAATGCCAGCCAGCCGATCCTCTCGGCGCGATCCGGCGCCCAGTCGGCCTTGAACGGCTCGTCGCCCAGGCCGAAGTCGATCCGGTCGGGGCGGTCGCCGTCGAGAATCTCCTGGAACATGCGAAGCGTCAGCGCCGATCCCACCGACCGCGAATGGTAGAGCCGGTCGTGGGCCAGCTTGTAGATGGTGGCGCGGCCGTTGTGGACGATCCAGAACTGGGCGGCGGCCGGATCGCCGTCGAACGACCAGCAGCCGAGCCGCAGCGCGCCTCGCCGCGCGCAGGCCGCCGCCAGTGCCCGCATGAATCCGGGGAACGGCTCGGCCTCCTTCCAGCTCGCGGCGTAGACGGCTTCGTAGAGCGTCATGGCGCGGTCGACCTCCGACGGCTCGGTGAACAGCGAGAAGGCGTCGGGATCGCGCATGCCGCCCGCGTTGCGGCGGATGCTGTTGGTGACCCGCGAACTGAGCCCGGCGGTGAAGGCGGCGGCGTCCCACCCCCGGCAGTCCAGATAGCGCATGACGCCGCAGGGATAGGTGTCGACGATGAAGCCGGCCGCCCGGAACGCCGCCGTCAGCGCCGTGACGGCGGCGTCGCCTGCCGGCATCGGCCTGAGATGGACCATGGAGCAGCGACGCTTGAGGCTCGCCGCGATGGCCGTCAATGCCTCGGCAACATCGCCTTCGCGAGCGGATGCATCGACAAGCGGCGCATAGAGCAGGGTGTAGTAGTTGGCCAGCCCGGTGACGCCGCCGTCCGACATGGCCAGCGGCAGCAGCGCGACGGGCGCGCCGTCCGGGGTGCTCGCCCCGATGATCAGCCGCTCCTCGGCTCTGTCGAATCCGTCCGCCGACAGCAGCTCGAACCAGTCGCGTGTCAGGAAGAAGTCGCGGGCGCCATGCTGCGCGAAGAGCGCGTCGAACCGCTCCGGAACCAGTTCCACGTCGCGAAACTCTTCCACTGTGACGGTCATTCGTCTAACAAGCAGCCATGTGAGGGTAGGGGAAGCCTACCGCGTGGAGGCAGCGGCTTCATCATGCTATTTGGCGACATCATCGAGCGCGGCATGAAGCGCAACCCTTTCGGCGAGGCGCTGCGGCTGGGCGCGGAGTCCGTCAACTACGTGGACCTCGCCGGCAGCGTGGAGCGCGCGGCGAGCGCTTTCCTGCGCCGAGGCCTCAAGGCCGGCGACCGTGTCGCGGTCTACCTGCCCAAATCCGTGCCGACGGTCACCGCCCTGTTCGGCGTCGCGCGGGCCGGCGGTGTGTTCGTCCCAGTCAACCCCGTGCTCAAGGCGCGGCAGGTCAACCACATCCTGGCCGATTCCGGCGCGGTGATGCTGGTCACGTCGGGGGACCGGCTTGCCATGCTGCGGCAGGATGGCGAGGCGCTGCCGCCCAGTGTGCGCGAGATCATCCTGGAGTCGGCGTGGGACGGCTTTCTGGCGTCGGGTGCGGC
>JBKJNE010000352.1:0-4071 GCA_046596015.1 Alphaproteobacteria bacterium | reverse complement strand
GGCGATGCAGTTGCCGGCGCCGTAGAGGCCGGGGATCGGCTTTCCGTCGGCGCCCAGCACCTGGGCCTTCTCGTCGATTTGCGGCCCGCCGCTGGTGTCGAGCGCGCCGGCGGCCAGGATGATGCAGTAATACGGGCCCTTATCGCGCAGCGGATGCATGGTCGAGTTGGGCATGCTGTTGGGCTTCTCGGTGCTGCCCTCGCGCATCTGCGAGAAGAACGCCTGCCACTCCCGGTCGTAGGACTGGTCGCCACGCTTGAAGTCCGGGTCCTTGCCGGCGTTGGCGTAATCGTTGAACTGGTCGAGCGTGGCTTTCAGCCTGGCCGGGAAATCGGCGGCGAGGGTGCAGCCTCCACTCTTGTCCTTCAGCCCTTCGAGCCGCTTGCCGATGGCGGCGGCCAGCGAGGGCAGGTCGGCCGCCTCGATGACATGGGGGCCGATATTGCCGGGCGCGGGGATCGGATAGGCGCCGCCGAACGCGTCCACCACCCGGCCGTCGAACACCATGAACAGCAGCTGGTTGGGGAAATCCTCGGCGACCGGGTCGTAGACGAAATGGATCTCGGTCCGGTCGTTGTAGTTGCGCTTCTCGTTGACGACGCGGCGGCCGTATTTGTTGACCACGAACATGGCGTCGGCCGGGATGAAGAATACGCCCTGCGGCAGCACCCGGTTCTTCAGCGCCTCCTCGAACACCACCTGGGTGCGCCAGGCCGTGCCCAGCGTGCCCATCTTCGCGCCCGCCGCGCCGCCGATGGCGATGAAGTCGCCGGTCGAGCCGGGTATGGCGCAGGCGCCGTAGATCGCCTTCTGGTGAAGCTGCACCAGGTCGGTGTTGTGGGCATAGCCGCCGGTGCCGAAGATCACGCCCTTGCGCGCCTTGATCCGGACGGTCTTGCCGCCGCTTTCGGCCTCGACGCCGACGACCCGGCCGGCTTCCTTGACCAGGGCGGTGACCCGATGCTCGGTCAGCAGCGGCACCTTGTTCTTGTTCAGCCACGCTTCCATGGCGCCGATCAGCACGACGCCGTCGCCGATGTTGCCGGTGGTCGCCTCGCCCTTGTCGTTGACCGGGGTCAGCGAGCGGCCCTTGGGCGCCTTGTTCTGGGGCAGGTGGTCGGCGTAATCGGGCGACGGCTTGCCGCCCACGGTGAAGGTGGCGTACTTGGCTGCGCCCAGCCTGTCGAGCAGCTCGATGGTCGCCGAACCGTTGTCGTAGAACGCCTCGAGCTGCCGGTAGGTCAGCGGATCCAGGCCGAGGGTCGGGCTGTCCGGGTCATAGGCCTGGGAAAACGAGAACCGCGCCATGTACTTCAGGCAGTCGGCGCGCGTGTCGGTGACGCCGGCCTTGCGCATCTCGGGGTTGTTCGGCACCCAGGCGACGCCGCCCGACCTGTTGGTGGTGCCGCCCAGGATGGCTTCCTTCTCCAGCAAAACGACCTTGTCGCCCAGGCTCGCCGCCGTCACCGCCGCCGCGCAGGCGGCCGCGCCGCCGCCCACCACGACGATGTCCGCTTCCCGATCCCAGGACGTCTTCGGCGCCGCCGCGGCGCCGGTTCCGGCGACCGCTAGGGTCGCCGCCGCGCCGGCCGCGATGCCCGCGCCCGCCAGGATCTGCCTGCGGCTGATCTTCGATGAATTCGTGCCGGACATCGTTTCGCCTCCCCGATTTGCGTCATGCCTCATGGAGTCATGATTGTGCATGACAGATGTCATCAACCGATGATACAGTTTGCATGACAGATGTCACGCACCAATAGGCTGAGGTGGGAGAATGCCCGTTTAGCGGGCTGTGGTATTTTAGCGACAGGATTGTATGTTTTTGATCATATGGTCAGTAAAATATTTACACACTTGTTGAGCCAAGGCATAGTTTGCAACTGAGCAACAATCGGTCGGAACAACGGCCGACACAGCGGGGAGTTACACATGACAACCAGGAAGTTCGGGTTGAGCACGGCTCTATGTGTGAGCCTGCTTGGAGTCTATGCGGGCGCGGCGCAGGCACAGGATACGCCGCCTCCCGCCGGGACGCCCCCGGCCACAGCGCCGAAGAGCGGAATCGCCACGGGCGTCGAAAGCGTCACGGTCACGTCGCAGAAGAAGGAAGAAGACATTCAGAAGGTGCCGATCTCGGTCGCCGCTGTTTCCGGTGCGAGGATGGAGAACATCCACGCCGTCACCCTGGAAGCCCTTCAAGGTTACATCCCGAATGTGCAGATCCAGCAGTTCGCCAACACGCCGCACGGCGCGGTGTTCAACATTCGCGGCATGGGCGTCATCGAGCCCGATCCGTACGCCGGCACGACCGTGGTCGTGGTCCAGGATGAAGTGCCGCAGTTCTTCAACATGACGTCGCTGCTGGACACCTACGACCTCGCGCGCGTTGAAATCCTGCGCGGTCCGCAGGGAACCCTGTTCGGCGCCAACAGCACCGGCGGCGTGGTTCAGGTCGTGACCAACGGGCCCTCCGGCGACTTCGGGGTGCAGGCCGAGGCCACCTACGGCAACTACAGCACGTTCGAGTTCAAGGGGGCTGTAGACTTTCCGATCATCCAGGACGTGTTGTCGGGCCGGATGACCTTCTCCCACCACCAGCGCGACGGCTTTAACACCAACATCGTCGATGGCAAGTCGCTGGGCGACAAGAACCGCAATGGCTTCCGGCTCAACCTGACCTACGACAAGGGCGAGAACTTCAGCGCGTCCCTTATTGGCGAGTATTTCAGTTCGCGCGACGATTCGCCGCCATCCATCAACGGCGCCGTGCCGGGCGAGGCGCTGTTCCAGCCCGCCGGAACTATCTACCCCAATCCGAACGAGCCGAATGGGGTCTCCTTGCTTCCCATGTATGAGTCGCCCTGTCTGCCGGCAGGCGAGCGGTGCCATGCGCCGAAGAAGTATTATGGCGCGCGTGATGGCAACTCCCCGAATCTGTCGAACATGGACACCTACTCGGTCACGTTCAAGATGAACTGGGATACGGCCATCGGCGAAATTGCCTCCATCACCGGGTACAAGGACTTCCGTCTTCGCGAGTATACCGACCAGGATTATACGCCCGCGTTCCTGGATGACACCGATCGCCTGACCACTGGTTGGCAGTTCACCCAGGAATTGCGCGACACCTTCAGGCCCTGGGACAGCGTCGAAGTCCTGGTTGGCGTGTTCTACGCGAACTATGCCTATGACCATTATCAGGATTTCCGTATCCAGTTCGCCGCGCCCGGCCTGCGCCAGTTGACCGATTTCGATCAACATACGGAGACCATGTCGGCCTACCTGCAGACCTATGTCGATGTCACCGACCGGTTCCGGTTGCAGGGTGGCGTACGGTTCACGCATGAATCCACCGACATGAACGTCGCCATCAGCACCTTCATCGATACGACCGGCAAGGCCGAACTCCGCGGGCCCGTGTTGAACCTGACGGCCGGGCCGAACGAAATATTCCTTGGGGCCCTGACCCCGACCGGCAAGAAGTCCTGGGATAATCTTGGCGGCAAGGTGGGCGCCGAGTTCGACGTCACGGACGATGTGATGCTCTATGGGTACTACGCCCATGGCTTCAAGTCCGGTGGCTTCGTCGGCCGTGTCGGCGTTCCGGCGGATATCGGACCGTATAACCCGGAATATGTCGACACAATCGAAGTCGGCATCAAGAGCGAGTGGTTCGACAACCGGCTGCGGGTCAACGTGACCGGCTTCTATAACTGGTACCAGGACATCCAGCTGGCCTCGATCTATTTCTTCAAGGACCAGTTCGGCAACACGGTCAACGGCAACTCGATCCTCAACGCCGCTGGCGCCCATACCAGGGGCATCGAGGCCGAGATCATCGCGGTGCCGGTCGAAGGCCTGACGTTGAACACTTCGCTTGGTTATCTCGTGGCGACCTATACCGACTTCCCGTATGTCGACGCGGGCGCGCTGGGCGGCTTCAAACAGCTCGCCGGCTATAGCCTCCAGAATTCACCGAAATGGACCGCCAATATCGGTGCCGAATATGTTTTCCTGATCGGCGATTTCGAGGTCAGGACCAACGTCCAGTACAAGTACGTCAGCAAGAAA
>JBKJNE010000539.1:0-11103 GCA_046596015.1 Alphaproteobacteria bacterium | reverse complement strand
TGTACCAGGACGAACCGAGGTCCAACGGCAGCATTTCGGATTTTTGCCTGGTCCGGACTCCTGCCGGGAAAGATCGATCGAACCCGTGAAGATCGTCATTACAACATTTGGGCCGCACGAGCATTTTGTGTCGTACTGTATCCGGTCGCTGGATTATTTCTGGCCGGAACGGCCTGAAGTCATTGTTTTCAGCGATCAAGGCAATTTTTCCTACGCCAACAAGGTCATCTCACCCGAAAGGAAATGGGTGCCGATGGTGCTCGATTGTCTTCGGAGGTCACTGTCGAACGGACTGATCCATGCTGACGACAGCGTGATTCTGCTGCTGGAAGACCATATCCCACACGCCTTTGTCTCGGACAAGACAATCAAGCTCCTGTCCAGCCAACTGACGAAGCGCGACAATACATATCTGAATCTGGCGGGTCATGGACCGGACCAGCTCGTCGCCGCTCTCAATGACGTTTCGCTCCATCATATGGAGTTCGACTGGTTCAGTTCGTTACATCCAGCGATCTGGTCGGTCCGGCACCTACTGAGTACGCTGGAATTCGCGACCGAGCGGCAACAGCTCAGCCCCTGGCAATTCGAACGAATCCGGCTGGCTGGCGCAACCCACTACACGACCGATTCCAGCGTCTGGCCATCACCCTTCGGCGGATTTCTGATGCACGGCAAGGTGAACATCAAAGCGCTTGCCACGATGGGGGCGGGTCCCATGCGCTCGCTTCGCCGAAGGCTGCTGCTGCGGCTGCTGAGGGAGGCGCCCGGCCGGATCCGGCGGCGCGCACGGAAAGGCTTCTCGGGCCTGCTGACGGGTCAGTCCACTCGGTGACTATCGTTGGCCAGGATGCCGCCAATCCTGGCGGCAGGCGGCCTCGTCCACGCCGCGCAAATCCGCGGCCACCATCTCGCTCACCAGCGCGGCGAAGGGCGTCGTAGGCCGCCAGCCGAGTTCGCGCCTCGCTTTCCCGGCGTCGCCGACCAGGGCGTCCACTTCCGCCGGCCGGAAATATTTGCGGTCGACCTCGATGAGGACACGGCCGCTTTCCCGATCGACGCCGACCTCATCGACGCCTTGGCCACGCCAGGCGAGTTCGACGCCAACCTCGGCGAAGGCCCGTTCGGCGAATTCCTTCACCGACCGCATCTCACCCGTCGCGAGGACGAAGTCGTCCGGCGTGTGGTGTTGCACGATCCGCCAGATACCTTCCACATAGTCGCGGGCATGACCCCAGTCGCGCCTGGCCGACAGGTTGCCGAGATAGAGCCGTTCCTGCGATCCGCGATGAATCGCCGCGACCGCGCGGGTGATCTTGCGGGTCACGAAGGTTTCGCCCCGAATGGGGCTTTCGTGATTGAACAGAATGCCGTTCGAGGCATGGAAGCCATAGGCCTCCCGATAGTTGACCGTGATCCAGTAGGCATAGAGCTTGGCCGTCCCATAGGGGCTGCGGGGATGGAACGGCGTCGTCTCCGACTGCGGCACTGCCTGTGCCGTGCCGTAAAGCTCCGATGTCGACGCCTGATAGAAGCGTGTCGTCTTGCCCATGCCGAGCAGCCGGATGGCCTCCAGGAGCCGCAAGGTGCCCATCGCGTCGGCGTTGGCGGTGTATTCGGCGGTCTCGAAGCTCACCTGCACGTGGCTCTGCGCCGCCAGATTGTAGATTTCGTCTGGCTGGGTTTCCTGGACGATGCGAATCAGGTTGGTTGCATCGGTCATGTCGCCGTAATGCAGGTGGAGGCGCGCATCCTCCTGATGCGGATCCTGGTAAAGGTGGTCGATCCGGCCGGTATTGAAGGAGGAAGAGCGGCGCTTGATGCCGTGGACCTCATATCCCTTCTTGAGCAGCAATTCGGCGAGGTAGGCACCGTCTTGTCCGGTGACGCCCGTGATCAAGGCCTTCTTCGTCATCGATTGCGCGCTCTTCTTGAATCATCCGCGACCACCCGTCAAAAACGGCGGGCGAGCCAGTCGAGCAGGATCGCGTTCAGTTCGGTCGGGTATTCCTGCTGGGTCCAATGGCCGCTGTCCTTGATCTCGTGGCATTCAAGATCGGCGACACAGGCCGCCATGCCTTTCTCAAGGTCGGCGATGGTGGCGGTCGCCAGGTCGTTGCCGGCGCGCACGAACAGGGCCGGCACATCGACCCGCTGCGGGCAATGCGCCGTCGTCGCCCAGTTGCGGCTCCAGTTGCGGTACCAGTTGATCGGGCCGGTGAAGCCGCCGCGCCTGAAGGTGTCGGCGAACACGCGCAGTTCCTCCTCGCTGACGATGCGCGGCGAGTCCCAGGGACCCAGCTTCACCCGGGCGACCAGGTCGGGCACGCGGTCGGCGGGAGGCATCTTCAGGAACTGCTCCAGCGAAACCGGGTTCTTGCGCATCAGCACGTCGAACACCCGGTAGGGATCGCTGTCGAACACCTCGTCGGCCTCGTGCGAGTCCTGGAAGTTGACGATGTACATGCGGTCGCCGAACGCCTTGCGGAACAGCTCGATCGGATCGACCGGCCCGCGCGGCAGGAACGGCACGCCGACGCCGATAATCCCCGCGACCCGCTCCGGATGCAGCAGCGGTACCTGCCAGACCACCAGCCCGCCCCAGTCATGGCCGCAGAAGATCGCCTTCTCGATGCCGAAATGATCGAGCAGGCCGGTGAGGTCTGCTGTCAGGTGGTGGATGTCGTATTCGACGACGTCCTTCGGCTTGCTGCTGTCGCCATAACCGCGCTGGTCCGGCGCGATGACGTGATAGCCTGCCGCGGCGAGCGCCGGGATCTGGTGCCGCCAGGACCAGGCCAGCTCCGGAAAGCCGTGGCACAGCACGATGGGCATGCCGTCCTTTGGCCCCGCCTCATGGACGGCCAGCTCGATACCGTTGGTCTTGATCAGTCGCGCTTCGGGAAAACTCATGGCCGCACCCTCTCCCCAGGCTATCACTCAAGCCTACGCGGACTGGCAAAGCCCGCGCAACCGATTGTGTTACCGCACGGTATCTAGTGCGAGAAAGTGATGATGATCTTGCCGGTATGCAGTTTCTGCTCCATGCGGGCATGGGCTTCGCTGGCCTTCTCGGCGGGAAACACCGAATCCACCACCGGGCGCACCCCGCCATAGTCGAACATCGGCCAGATGCAGCGTTTCAGCTCGGCCATCAGCGCGCCCTTCTCGGCGACGGTGCGGTTTCGCAGGGTTGAACCGGCTATGGTCAGGCGCTTCATGAGGATGGTGGAGAGCTTGAGATTGACGTCATTGCCGCCCAGCATGCCGACGCTGACCAGCCTGCCGTCCAGCTTCAGCAGGTCGAGGCTTTTCTGGATGTAGTCGCCGCCGATGATGTCGACGACCACGTCGACGCCCGCTCCATCGGTGAACTTGCGGACTTCCTCGGAGAAATCGTGGGTCTTGTAGTTGATCGCCTTGTCGGCGCCGATCTGCTCGCACCTGGCGCATTTCTCGTCGCTGCCGGCGGTGACGATGACCTTCGACCCGAGGCCCTTGGCGACCAGGATCGCCGTGGTGCCAATGCCGGACGCGCCGCCATGGATCAGCACCGTATCGCTGGGGCGCAGGTGACCGCGCTCGATCATGTTGGTCCAGACGGTGCAGAACGCTTCCGGAACCGCAGCGCCTTCGGCCATCGAGAAACCGCGCGGCAGCGGCAGTACCTGCGGCGACGGCGCCACCGCATACTGGGCATAGCCGCCGCCCGCCAGCAGCGCGCACACCCGGTCGCCGACGTTGAAGCGGTTGGCGCCCTCGCCGACCCTGGCGATGGTGCCGGCGACCTCGAGGCCCATGATCGCATCCGGCTTGTCGGACCAGCCCGGATAGGAGCCGTTGCGCTCCAGCATGTCGGCCCAGTTGAGCGCCGCCGCCTCGACCTTGATCAGCACCTCGCCCTCGCCCGGCTCGGGCGTCGGCACGGTGGTCAGCCGCAGGACGTCCGGCCCGCCGGTCTCGGCGAAGGTGACGGCGGACATGGTGCTCGGAACGGTATCAGTCATGATATTCCCCTGTTTCGTGGGGAAACCCTACAGGCCCGCATGAACGCCGCACAGACGAAATCATGCAAATCCCCGGGAAAACCGGCTAAGCTGCGCGCTTCCGCAAGGAGGAAGCCGCATGATCAGATCGATCCGTGTCCTGGGTGCCCTCGCCACCGCCGCAATGGGGGCGCTGCTGATGCCATTCACGAGCAACGACGCCCGCGCCGCCACCAACCACACCGCCTACGACTTCGAGTTCGTCTCCATCGAAGGCGAGCCCATGCCGCTGAAGACCTATCAGGGCAAGGCGCTGCTGGTGGTCAACACCGCCTCGTTCTGCGGCTACACGCCGCAGTACAAGGCGCTGGAGGCCGTCTGGAAGAGCTACAAGGACAAGGGGCTGGTGCTGGTCGGCGTGCCGTCGGACAGCTTCGCGCAGGAGTATAACGACAACACCAAGATCAAGAAGTTCTGCGATGCCAACTACAGCATCACCTTCCCGCTGACCGAGAGCAATCCGGTGACCGGCAAGGACGCGCATCCGTTCTACAAATGGGTGCGCGAGGCGGGCGGCCGGACGGCGGTGCCGAGCTGGAACTTCAACAAGGTGCTGATCGATGCCGAGGGCAAGTTCGTCCAAACCTTCAAATCGGACGTGACGCCGGATTCGCCCGAGCTGCAGGCCGCGCTCATGAAGGCGCTGCCGAAGCCCGCGAGCTTTCCGCAATAGCGACAAAGGCGGCTCCAGGCCGCCAGCTTCATGATCGTCACGGCATCGGGGGTTGAGTCATGCCGCGTGCCTTCCGCCTGTCCATCGCCGGTCTGCTCGCGCTGGTCCTGACCGGCTGCTTCGTCAGCAAGACGGCGCTGATCCAGCCCGACCAGGCCGCGCATGTCTTCGACGGCGAGACCAGCTATACCCGCTCCAGCCTGGGCGACGATGGCCAGACCTGGGTCGAGGACGAGAAGGGCTCCATGAGCACGGTCGAAGGCGGATACGTCGCCCGTTCCGGCGAGGACAAGGACGACGCCCCGGTCATGCTGCGGCAGGCGTTCGACGACTACTACGTGGCCCAGCAGGCCGGCACGGACGAGTTCTACTGCGACCTCGCGCGGATCGACGGCGACCGGCTGTATCTCTACCACTTCACCTGCGGCGACGAGGACCAGCGCCACGTCAACGCCAGGCTGATCGATTCCCTGAGCGGGAAAGGCGACGATCTGCGCTGCAACATCAGCGATTTCGGCAAGCTGGCGCAGGTGTTCAAGGCGCGGCTCGACGCCGGAGCGCTGCCAAAATCCCTCTATGTTATCAAATAGCTGTTACCAATTTGGGCTAATGGCGGATTGCGGCTTGTGTGCGATTGCGCGACACTTCGCCCCTCGGTCTGCAACCTCGGGAGGGAAGCACCATGGGCATGATCAAGGAATTCCGTGAATTCGCGGTGAAGGGCAACGCCATCGACCTGGCGGTCGGCGTGGTCATCGGCGCCGCGTTCGGCTCGATCGTCGGCTCGCTGGTGAAGGACATCATCATGCCGCCGATCGGGTATGTTTCCGGCGGCATCGACTTCAGCAACTACTTCATCAATCTTTCGGGCGGCGAATACGCCACGCTCAAGGCGGCGACCGACGCCGGCGCCGCGACCATCAACCTGGGGGTGTTCATCAACACGGTGATCAACTTCCTGATCGTGGCCGTCGCCATCTTCCTGATGGTCAAGGGCATCAATCGCATGCGCCGCAAGGAAGAAGCCGCGCCGTCCGAACCGCCGCCGCCCAGCAAGGAAGAAGTGCTGCTGACCGAGATCCGCGACCTGCTCGCGAAGAGAGTCTAGCTGTCCTGTCCCGGCGGGGGTTGAATCTTCGCAGGCCGTTGGCTAGTTTGCGTTTCACCAGGCCGGGCCCTCTGGCAGCGCGTCGCTGTGATGTCGGACTGGAATCAAGCCAGCGGTCCCGCATGCCCATTTCACATCGTTCCTGTGATCGTTCCCCCGGCAAACCGGGCGAGTTGCGCCGATGAGCGAGATGTTCTCGCCCGAGGTTCTCGCCGCGTTCCTCCAGGTCATCATGATCGACCTGGTGCTGGCAGGCGACAACGCCATCGTCATCGGCCTGGCCGCCGCAGGCCTGCCCAAGGAACAGCGCACCAAGGCGATCCTGATCGGCGTGCTCGCCGCCACGGTGCTGCGCATCATCTTCGCGCTGCTCACCACCAAGCTGCTGGCGATCATCGGCCTGCTGCTCGCGGGCGGCGTGCTGCTGCTGTGGGTGTCGTGGAAGATGTGGCGCGAACTGCGCACGCCGGCCCAGGAGGAACAGGGCGCCACCGAGGCGCTCGCCGACGCGGACCTCAACCACGACGGCACCATCGCCGGCGGCGCGCCGCGCAAGACCTTCGCCCAGGCCGCGTGGCAGATCGTCATCGCCGACGTCTCCATGTCGCTCGACAACGTGTTGGCCGTGGCCGGGGCCGCGCGCGAGCATCCCTATGTGCTGGTGTTCGGACTGGTGCTGTCGATCGCGCTGATGGGCCTCGCCGCCTCGTTCATCGCCCGGCTGTTGCAGAAGCACCGCTGGATCGCCTATGTGGGCCTGCTGGTCATCCTCTACGTCTCGCTCGACATGATTTATCGGGGCGCGCATGAGGTGTGGCCGCATGTCCAGGCCTATACCGGCTCATCCGGATGATTCGGGGGTCTCGGCCTTGGCGTTCAGCCTGTTTTCCCCGATCCAATATAACGCGCGGAACCAGCCGCAGTTTCCGTAGTTCACGTCGCGTAGGGACAGACCGGATGTGGTCTGCCCGCGCAACCCTTGAGATCTAATCAGGTGACGTCGATGCGATTGGGAAAACTCGTCCTGCTGGGCGCTATTGGCGGCGCGCTGTGGCCCGCGGTCAGGCAATGGTACAAGGTGCAAGCTGCGGGCGACGAGCGCCCGGAGGACATCCGCACCAGCGCCGCTGTCCATCACAGCGACCCGGCGGCAAAACTGGATGCCGGCACCTACGGCGCCACACGCAACGCCGGTCCCGCAAGCATGCGCGACGACGGCGGAAAACGGTGGGACGGCGTTGACCAAGCGTCCGACGAATCCTTTCCCGCCAGTGATCCGCCATCGACTTATTGATGGGGTCGAGGCGAAACCTGCCCCATCGCAAACAACTGATTGGCGGGACGCCGTGCTGGGTTGATCCCGATCCGAATCCGATTATTGGCGATCCGCTTCCTGCCACCGCCGATATCGCCATCGTCGGCGCCGGGATCATGGGCGCCATGGTTGCCGAGAGCCTCACCGCCGCCGGATACGGCGTCGCTCTGCTGGATCGGCGCGAGCCGGTTACCGGCAGCACGGCGGCATCGACCGCGCTGGTCATGTGGGCAGCCGACGTGCCGCTCACCCAGCTCGGCGATCGGTATGGGGCCGCGGGCGCCGCCAGCCGGTGGCTGGCCGTGCACCGGGCGGTCAAGGACCTGTCGGACAGGATCGCGCATTTGCAGATCGACTGCGGCTGGATAGCCCGGCCCGACGTCTACCTCTCCGGCAACGTCCTGGGCGAGGCCGGTTTGCGAGCCGAGGAGACGGCGCGCCAGCGTGTCGGCCTGCCTTCCGTGTATCTGCCGAAACGCGAGGTTTCGCGCCGGTTTGGCATCTCCCCGCGCGCCGCTCTGATCTCGACCGACAGTTACGAGGTCGATCCAGTCAAACTGTCGCTGGGTCTATTGGACCGGGCGCAGGCGCGTGGCGCAACGATCTCGTACCGTGTCGACGTCGCGAAACTCTTACCGGGTGACGACGGCGTTCGCCTGGTCACCACCACGGGCAGGACGCTCGCGGCCCGGGATGTGATCCTCGCCGCAGGGTACGAGGCGGCACGCTGGAGCCTGCCCAAAGGATTTGTACTCGGCTCGAGCTTCGCCATCGCCACGCGTCCGGGCGTGGCGCCCGCCTGGCACGAAAACGCCTTGCTGTGGGAAGCTTCCGATCCCTACCTCTATGCACGCATCACCGTCGACGGCAGGATCATTGTCGGCGGCGAGGATTCCGACACTGTCCGGCCCGCTGATCGAAACGCCATGATCTCCAGAAAGCGTGCGGCACTGGAAAACAAGGCCGCGCAGTTGCTGGGCGCCGATATCAGTGCCGATTGCGCGTGGGCGGCAACCTTTGGACGCTCGCCGGACGGCCTGCCGGCGGCAGGCTTGTTGCCGGGCTTGGGCCGGACCTGGCTGGCGTGCGGGTTCGGCGGCAACGGCATCCCGTTCGCTGCGCTGGCTAGCAGAGTGGTAACAAATGGCATATCACGCGTGGCCGATCCCGACGCGGGCTATTTCAAACCCGACAGGTTCTAGCCGCCCGCAACTGCATGAAGCTCGGCGCATCGACATCCATCCCTTCAATCGGGAGGCAATCGGGGAACCGGGAATTGCTTGGTATCGAAGGAAAAAGGTTGGCGATCCCTACGGGAATCGAACCCGTGTTTACGCCGTGAAAGGGCGTCGTCCTAACCGCTAGACGAAGGGATCATCGCGGAGCCCGGTTTCTACATACTGGCCCAATAGGGGTCAAGCGCTTTGAACTGAGGGACGCCACGAAGAACCACACCCGAATGGTGCATTGATCTCCATGCGCCGTCAGCGCGTCCATCAGTCGTCCGGCAGTCCGACCATGCGCTGTTTGGTGTAGCCCACCTCCACGTCGCAGCGGAAGATCGGCACGACCGTGGAACTGGAAATCAGCCACTTGCCGTTGACGCACCGATACTCGTCCTCGTAGAAGACCGCCGTCCAGAGTCCGGTCGCGGGAGACTGGGTAACAACGAAGCCCTCCAGTTCCCACGTTCCGGTCGCGGTTGTGGGGGAGATGATATCGATCACCGGGTTGCTTGCCTGATGCGACCACCAGTCGAAGGCCTTCACGTAGACCTCCTGGAAGATGTTCGCGATCTCCTCATGGCCATGCTGGATGCCCAAGCCCACGTCGATCTCGGCGTCCTCGGTAAAGCATTTAACCACGCCGGCCCAGTCGGCCTTGTCGAGTGCGATGAAGTAGCGGTGCTTGATGTCCCGAATGGCTTCCAGATCCTCGATACGGCGAAGGCGCGCGGCAAAATCCTGATCCATCGCAAGCTCTCCTGACTGCCTCGCTACCGAACCACCGGAGCATGCCCGGCGATGTCCGGCACATAGCCCGTCGTTTTCCGGAGGTCCGTCCGGATCGAGCGGAACTTCCAGACTCCGTCCACCAGAACGCACTCGAAGTGGTAGTCCTGGAAATACCAGTTGTCGATCGGCGGCTCCACGCCCGGGTTGTTGACGACGGCGATGCAGCGCCACAGCCCGGCCGCGGTGTCGCCGGTCACCTCGAATTCGTCATTCACGACGAAGTGGCCCGACCATGTCACGACCTCGGCCAGCCCGGCCAGGAACGCCCTGATCGCCTCACGCCCCTCGAAGCACCCCACGGCGGCGCCGCCATCCCACACGCCGTCGTCGACGAACAGCGCGGAAATACGGTCGGGATCGAACCCGCGGTCGCACAGGTTGCTGTAGCGGTGGCTCAAGGCCTTGATGGCCAGGATCGACTCCGCCAATTTGAGACGGCGCTCAACATCATTCATGGTCTGCCCCGCTTTCCGCTCTTTCCGTCGGTCCTCGCAGAATTGACAGCGTGTCCGGAAAAAGCAACTGTCTTGGGGCGCCAGGGGAGGCGAGGAGAACGCCACATGAAGAGCCGACAGTGGCTGCTGGCAAGCCGGCCGACAGCCGAGATCACCCGCGAAAATTTCAAGATGGTGGAACGGGATATCGGCGAACCCGACCTGGAGAAGGGGCAATTTCTGGTTAAGCACCAGATATTTGCCTGCGCGCCGGCGATGCGCGGATGGATGCAGGCGGATCGGCCCAGCTTCGTTCCCGCTATCGATCCCGGCGATCCAGTCATCACGCTCGGCGGTGCCAAGGTTATCAGGTCCAGGAACCCCGCATTTCCCGAAGGCGCCCGCATCTTCTGCGTCGGCGCCTGGCAGGAGTACCAGGTACTCGATCCGTCGGTCACCGAATGCCGGGTGATCGAGGACGACCTTTCGCTGGCGGACGCTCTCGGCATCTATAGCATGAACGCCCTGACCGCCTATTTCGGCCTGCTGAGAGTGGGCGAGCCGAAGGAAGGCGAGACCCTGGTCGTCTCTGGCGCGGCAGGGTCCACCGGCTCCATCGTCGTCCAGATCGGCAAGATCATGGGCCTGCGCGTCATCGGGATCGCCGGCGGCGCCGAGAAATGCGGCTGGGTGCTGAACGACTACGGCGCGGACGCCGTGATCGACTACAAGTCAGAGAACGTGGCCGAGCGGCTTGCCGCCCTATGCCCGAACCGGATCGACATATTCTTCGACAACGTGGGTGGCGACATCCTGCAGGCGGCCGTGGACAACATTGCCCAATACGGCCGCATCGTGCTGTGCGGGCAGATTTCGGGCTATGACGCCGAGCGTCCTGCGCCGGGTCCCAGGGACATGATGCAGCTGGTCTATGGCAGCGTTCGTATGCAGGGGTTCCTGCTGCATGACTATGCCAGCGAGTTCGACAAAGGCCGTGCAGACCTCCGCAACTGGATAGACGGCGGCCGCATCAAGCACCGGGAGGACATTCGGCCCGGCTTCGAGAAGGTGCCCGAAACCTACGCCGCGCTGTTTCACGGAGAGAACCGGGGCAGCCTGCTGGCGTTGCTCGACGAGGAAGCACTCAGGAAACCCTGAGGTTAGGCCCGCCTGATCAGAAAACCGGTGCGGCGTCGTCGATCATCAGCTGGCATTCGAGGCGGCCCATCCAGCGGTCGGCGCGCAGGTGGCCTGCTATATGGAGCGCCTCGCCCTTGCCCGCCGCCGTCAGCAGGCCGGGGCCGAGCGGGCCTTCCATGGCGCGGAAGGCGATGGCTTTCAGCCGGCCGCCATCCCTGCCCGCGACGATACAGCTGACATGGGTTTCACCGACGATGTTGGCCTTCACCAGCTTCGCCTGCGGCAGCACGAAACGCGGCTCGCGGTGGCCGGAGCCATACGGGCCGGCCTGCTCCAGCATCTCGACCAGGCCCGGTGTGGCGCCCATCACCG
>JBKJNE010000527.1:0-2866 GCA_046596015.1 Alphaproteobacteria bacterium | reverse complement strand
TATGTCAGCGCGGTCTTCATCGTCATGGCGGCCCTGGTCATGTGGGAATGGGCGCGCGCGGCGAAACGCACAACGCGTCGGCGCCTGATCGCTGTCGGCCTGCTGCTCACTCTCGTGGGCATCGGCGCATACCTGCCGCTGGAATCCATGTTCGTCACGAAGGTCCCGGAATCGGGCGAGCGGCTGGTGCGTGGCGGCGAGTGCACTCCCGATGCGAAGCTGCTCTATGGCGACGCCTGTCCCGATCTTCTGGATGGCACCCTGGCAGACGTAGAGTGGGAACCCGAAAAGCTTTGGACTCGCTCCTCCATCCTCTACGCCCGCATGAAGCTCGTCGGCGCATGGCTCTGCTTCATGGCGGGCCTGATCGCCTTCGTGGGCGCCGTGGTCGCGGGCCGCCAGGACAGAAGTGCTGGAAAGCCGGCGGAACCGGGGAAGGGCTAGGTCTGCTAGCGGAGCTAGCCCTTCCCGTCGTTGCGGTGATCAGCAGGACAGCAATCTCTCCGCTGCCTCTTGGACCAGTTTCAACCAGAGCGGATGGAGTAGCTCGTACTCCGCCCACCAGCGTCGTCCTTGAAGAGAATCCCGCGCGCCAACAGATCGTTGATGTCACGCAGCGCCGTATCAGCCGATGCCCCCGTCAGCGCCGCTCCGCAGGCACAATCTCCGCAGATTATGCGGAGATTAAACCGCCTATTCTCCGCAAGCCTCTCCTTCATCGTCTCCCGCCATCCGCCGCAGCAGATCGAGATGGGCCGCGTCCAGCGTTTCCTCCGGCTGCGCCGCCCGGCCATTGCCGTAGCGGCGCGGATCGAGATGCGCCGCCAGCCACTTCCGCGTATCCACCCGCAGCTTGACGATGCGCACATCGTCCGCGTCCGCCGCATCGACGATGTCGAGTGCCTGCTCCACCAGCGCCGTCGCCCGCTCGGCCCTGCCGAGCCGGTACCGCTCTGCGTTCTCCGGCAGCTTTACGAACGCCAGCAACGCCTCGGGCCGCACGCCGAGCACCTCCGCGATGACCGCCAGCGATTTGCCCGTGGCCATGTGCTCGCGCACCTTGTTCATGCCGATCTTGTCCAGCAGGCGAAGGCTCCGGCGACGCCGCGACGCCTCTCCCGCTGCGCTCACGACAGGGTGAAGATGCCGGCGGCGTTCCAGATCAGCTTGAACTGCGCGCCGTCGTTGGCCGTCTGCACCCCGCCGAAGTCGATGAACGCCATCAGCGGCTTGACCGGGCTCGACTGGGTGTCGTCGTACAGCGCCGCCTTGTAGGCGGTGATCGCCCCGCCGCTCGCCGTCCAGGCCGCGTCGTCGGCGTCGAACTTCGCCGTGCCGCCGGTCTGCCCCCAGGTCACGCCGGTCAGCGCCGCGCCGCCGCCGGTATACCCGCTGCCCGAGGAAATCTGGTTGCCCGAGATGTCGGCCAGCACCGAATGCCCCGCCGAAAACGAGGCCGAATTGGTCAGCAGCATCACCTTGAAGCTGTGCCCGTCCAGGTCGATGGTGCCGTCGCCGAGATATTCCTTGAAGCTGTCATAGAGGCTGATGGTCACTGCCATGAGGAAATTCCTTTCACGCCGCCGGAACCGGCGTCCATGTTGAAGTTGCCGGCGTCCGGTCGCCCCAGACCGCCTGATTTTCGTTGATCGCGCGCCACAGCGGCCCCGCGCGGACAGGGTGGAGATTGAGCAGCGTCATCGCCCCCGTGCCGGCGCGGATCACCGTGTCGGCCACCGCCAGTGGCGCCCAGCAGGCGACGGCCGCGTTCGATGAAGCGGCCGGAACCGCCGCCCCCATGGCCAGACCAGGCACGCGGCCGGCGAGCGCGAACGACACGCCCGGGACCAGCAGGAAAACGCTCGCGCTGACCGCCGGAACCAGGGCCGCCAGCGCCCCCGCGCCAACCGGAACGATCGCCGCCCCTCCGGTCGCCACGGCCGGCACGACACCGGACAGCCCCAACGTCGCGGCCGGCACCAGCGTCTCCGCGTCGACGTTATCGAGCAGGAAGGCCCCAATGAACGCGTCGGTTACGCTGGCCGTACCGCTGCTGGTGCGCCACCAGTCCAGATTGACCGTCCGGCTTCCCGCCGACAGTGCGCCGTACCCCAGCGCGACATAGGACGCCCGCCGCGACCCCGAACTCGACACCTGCCGCCGCTTGAAGGCCGACCGTGTCGTCCCCGACCAGTCCAGCCTCGTTTCCATCGTCGAGGCCGCTGTGGAGTGGTCGATCAGCGCCGTGCCGATGAACAGGTAATCGCGCTCGTGGGCCATGAACGTCGTCCCCGCCGCCACCTGGGGCGACGAAGCCGTCGTCGATTGTCTTGTGTTGTTTTGTGCCGTGTGTCCGGCAGGCAGGCTGTCCAGCCGCATAGCCAGGATGCGGGCCGCTCTTATCTGCGCCGTGGTGGTGTTATCGGATGACGCATAGCGAAGCTTCAACGTATGCGCCGCCGCTGCGAAGTTCATCACAATGCCGTGGCACCAGGACGCATACTGGCTGCTGGTCTGGGAAAAATAGCCGTCGCTTGTGTCGAAGAATTGCGTGCCGTTCACGTCGAGCAGGACGCGCCCTGGACCATTGGTCGAAGCGGGGATGACTCCGTTTATCTCGCACGAACACAGGATGAGATAGTCGCCGGCGGCATCCGGCGTGAAGCTCAGCGTTACCTTGTCGGAAAGGGTGCTGCTGGTCGTACTGCTGGTGCCGGTGCTTTCGGCATACTCATCCGTGGCGTCACCGCTGATCGCCATCAGGTAGGCATCACCCGAACCCAGCGTGACCGACGCCGTATCGACCGAATGTTCGATGCTGAATGTCTGCGATCCGGGCGACGGCCCGGACGTCCACCGGGCAATG
>JBKJNE010000523.1:0-10509 GCA_046596015.1 Alphaproteobacteria bacterium | reverse complement strand
CAACCAGGTCGAGGCCAGCGGCGACATCACCGGCGGCGACGGCATCGGCGTCGAGATCGCCGCCGTCGGCGAAGGCAACCAGGTGGACGCCGAGAACATCACCGGCACGACCGGCGTGGTCATCGACGGCGACGAGAACAGCGTCGAGGCCGATGCCGACATCACCGGCACCGACGGCGACGGCGTGGTCATCACCGGCGACGAGAACGACGTCGAGGCCGACAACGTCACCGGCGAGGACAGCGGCGTCGTCATCTCGGGTGACGAGAACGACGTCGACGTCAGCGACCTGATCTGGGGCCAGACGGGCGACGGCCTGTCGATCACCGGCGACCAGAACCAGGTCGACGCGGGCGACATCCTGGGCCTCGACGACGGCGTCAACATCGCCGGCGACGACAACGACGTGGACGTCTCGGGCGACATCGAGGGCGTCAACGGCGACGGTGTCGACATCAGCGGCACCAACAACGCGGTGCATGCCGACGGCACCATCTCGGGCGACCCGGGCGTGCTGATCTCCGGCGACCTCAACACGGTCACCGCCTTCGACATCACCGGCCAGCTCGACGGCGTCAAGATCACCGGCAACGGCAACGACGTGTTCGCCGTCACCACGATCACCGGCGACGACGACAAGAACGGCACCGGCAACGGCGTCTGGGTGAACGGCAACAACAACCACGTGACGGGCACCGACATCGCCGGGTCCAACACCGCGGGACAGGCCGGCATCAACGTCCAGGGCGGCAGCGGCAACCTGTTCGAAGCCAGCAACGTCACCGGCGGCACCGGCGTCATCCTGGGCAGCGGCAACAAGCTCGTCGTCTCGAACAACGTCACCG
Organism: Alphaproteobacteria bacterium; assembly: GCA_046596015.1. Lineage (GTDB taxonomy): Bacteria > Pseudomonadota > Alphaproteobacteria > SMXS01 > SMXS01 > RI-34. Next base: position 9,664 of record JBKJNE010000523.1, on the reverse strand, counting down.
GCGTCAACGGCGACGGCATCGACATGGGCAACAAGAACGTCGTCGAGGTCGAGAACGTCATCGGTTCCGACGACGGCATCGTCGCCGGCAACAGCAACGACATCACCGTGGACGGCGACGTGTCGGCCGGCACCGGCGACGGCGTGCGGCTGGGCAACAACAACCAGGTCGACCTCAACGACGTCACCGTGGCCGATGGCGGCGGCGACGGCATCGAGATGGGATCGGGCAACCAGGTCAGCATCGCGTCGGGCAGCAAGGTCACCGGCGGCGAGGGCCACGGCATCCTGGTCCACGGCGCGGGCAACCAGCTCAACGTCGACGGCGTCACCATCGACACCAAGACCAATGGCGGCCAGGACGGCGTCCATATCGAGGCGGCGGGCAACCAACTCAACGCCACGTCGGCCACCATCATCAACGCCAACGAGGACGGCATCGACCTGGCCTACAGCGGCAGCCCGGGCGCGCTCTCGGTGTTCGCCAACGCGGCGACCATCAACGCCAACGATGACGGCATCGAGATCGACAACAACATCCTGCTGGTCAATACCGGCAAGGTGACCACGTTCGGCGGCTGGCCGGGCAGCTCGGGCGTCGAGGGCCAGGACGGCAACACCGTCGTCAACCAGGGCGCGGGCCAGATCCTCGGCTCCGGCAACGGCGTCACGCTGATCGACGACAACTCGGTCTACAACGACGGCGAGATCGACGTGACCGGCAACGGCGTCGATGTGCAGGACGGCAACTACGTCGAGAACAACGGCTCGATCGCCGCCGGCAATAACGGCATCGTCGCCAGCGACGACAACGAGATCTGGAACGGCGGCGAGATCGACGCAGGTGAGGACGGCATCGTCGCCAACGACGACAACGACATCGAGAACGAGGGCGAGATCGTCGCGGGCGAGGACGGCATCCACGTCACCGGCGACGGCAACGACATCGACAACGAAGGCGAGATCGAAGCCGGGATCGACGGCATCGTCGCCGGCGACGGCGACAACGAGATCGTCAATGACGGCTCCATCGAGGCCGGCGACGACGGCATCCAGGCCGGCAGCGACAACGATGAAGTCATCGTCAACACCGAGGACGGTTCCATCGAGGCCGGGGACGTCGGCATCGATGTCGGCAGCGGCAACGCGGCGGTCATCAACGCCGGATTCATCGAGGCCGACACCGGCATCTCGGGCGTCGACGAGAACCTGATCGTCAACACCGAAACCGGCGAGATCGAGGCCGACAGCATCGGCATCCTCGTCAACGACACCAACGAGGTGGTCAACCTCGGCAGCATCGTGTCCGACGGCATCGGCATCCTGGCCGACGACGACAACGTTATCGTCAACGCCGGCGTCATCGACGCCGACGACGTCGGCCTCGAAGCCGACAGCGACAACACCATCGTCAATGAGGCGACCGGCCTCATCACCGGCGGTGGCAACGGCATCGAGGTCTGGAGCGACAACGACATCTTCAACGACGGCGAGATCGACGTCGGCGACGATGGCGTGGTGCTGCTGGGCGAGGGCAACTACCTCGGCAACAATGGCGACATCCACGGCGACGATGAAGGCGTCGTGGTCGTCGGCGATGACAACACCGTGGTCAACCTCGGCAGCACCATCGACGGCGGCAACCACGGCATCCTGATCGACGAGGACGCCGATGGCACCTATGTGGGCAACGCCAAGACCAGCTCGATCACCGGCGGCACCGCCGGCATCCGCGTCGAGGGCACCAACACCGAGATCGAGAACGAAGGCGTGATCAGCTCGGGTGCCGGCGACGGCATCCAGGTGGCGTCGAGCGGCGCGACCCAGATCACCAACTTCACCGGCGGCACCATTTCGGCGCCGGGCGGGTCGGCGATCGAGGCCTCGGGCGCCGGCACCACCACCATCGACAACTGGGGCCTGATCACCGGCGCCAGCTCGGTCACCGGCGCCGGCGGCGTCGAGCTACTCCACAACAACGCCGGCGGTGTCATCACCGGCTCCGTCTCGCTGGGCGGCGGCAACGACCTGGTCGACCTGAACGACTTCTCCACCCTGACCGGCAACGTGCTGACAGGCCTGGGCAGCGACCAGATCTTCCTCAGCACCGATGCCGTCCTCGCGGGCGACATCGACATGGGCGACGACGGCGGCAACGTCGAGAACGACGTGCTGACGCTGGAGGGCAAGGGCCACGGCGTGTTCGACGGCAAGGCCGTCGAGATCGAGACCCTCGAGAAGGTCGATGAAGGCACCTGGGACCTGAACGGCGCCGTGACCGTCGACGTGGTCACCAACGTCAATGGCGGCCGCCTCAACGTCGGCGGCACCGCCCTTGTCGACCACGACAGCGATCCGGATACCGCGGACGTTCTCGCGCCCGTCGAGACGGCGGTGCTGACTTCGCCCACGGTCGAGGTGAACGCGGGCGGCACGCTGGGCGGCCACGGCACGGTCATCGGCGTGATCGACGTCAATGACGGCGGCACGCTGTCGCCCGGCGGCTCCATCGGCAGCCTGAACGTGACCGGCAACGTCAACTTCGCCGATCCCGACGCCGAAGGCAGCACCGGTGGCATCTTCGAGGTCGAGGTCGATCCGTTCGCGGCCGACCTGCTGGCGATCAGCAAGACCACCAAGACGTCGACCGACGGCAAGGCCAATTTGAACGGCACCGTCGAAATCCTGTTCCAGCCGGGCTTCGTCGATCTCAACCTCGACGGCATCGTCGATGGCTTCGACTTCGACGACGAGGGCGGCCTTACCCCCATCGCCAGCTATCTGAAGGGCGGCAAGGTCTACACCATCATCACCGCGCAGGGCGGCGTGGTCGGCGTGTTCGACGACATCGTCAGCAACGGCCTCGCGGTGATCGTGCAGGACGACCCGTCGACCACCCAGGACGAAACGCTGACGGTCGGCCTGTTCAAGGGCGTGCTGCAGTACCTGCCGAACTCGGTGATCCTGACGACGATCCCGGTCTTCGGTAACGGCAATTTCGGCCCGCTCACCATCAACCAGCAGGCCACCGCCGACTACCTCGACCTGCTGATACCGTTCGGCGTCAGCGTCGCCCCGAATGACGACCTGGCCTATGTGGCGGCCCAGCTCGGCCTCGACCCGAACATCCCGGCCGGCCTCGATGATCTGCATCCGGAGTGGTACAACGGCTACACCGAAGCCGGCCTGTACTATGCCAAGGCAGGCGTCCAGACCGCGTCCGACCGCCTCCGCGGCGCCCGCAACGGCGTCCGGGTCAATGCCCAGGTGGTCAAGTTCGGGAGTGGCTCGGCCGTCGGCAACAGCAACGACGACCGGTTCTCGTTCTGGGTCCAGGGCGGCTACGGCAAGACCGACATCAACCCGGATAGCCGCGGCTTCCTCGGCTACGACATGGATCATATCGCCGGCTTCATGGGCCTCGACTATCAGGTGAACTCGCAGATCATCGTCGGTGTCATGGCTGGCTTCGGCAACACCGAGATGGACGTCAAGGGCCGGCTCGGCGAAGGCGACGTCGATCACTGGCAGGTGGCCGGCTACGCCACGTTCTACGGCAAGCGCTGGTTCGTCGACGTGGTCGGCGGCTATGGCGACCTCAGCATGAAGACCAGCCGCGACATCACGTTCGGCGCCATCGACCGTACCGCCAGCTCGAGGCACGACGGCGACGTGGCCTATGCCCACATCAAGGCCGGCTACTCGTTCCATCTGGACGACGGCTGGTTCGCGATCCCGAACGTGGGCTTCACCTTCGCTCACGTGACCCAGGGTCCGGTCACGGAGACCGGTGCCGGTTCGGTCAGCCTCGACATCGACCAGCATGGCACCGACTCCCTGCGGCTGGAGACCAACCTGGTCGTGACCAAGGCGTTCATGGTCGGCAACTCGCGCAGCGCCGCCCTGGTGCCTTACGTCAGGATCGGTATGGCGCACGAGCTGGAGAACAACCTGCGTCCGATCACGTCGCGGTTCATCGGCCAGACGGCGAGCTTCACGGTGTGGGGCGAGCCGGGCGCGAACACGGTGTTCACCTTCGGCCTCGGCGTGAACTGGGTCATCAGCAGCACCTGGTCCGTGTTCTTCGACTTCAGCAGCGAACTCGGTGGCGACTACACCAACCACATCATCAACGGTGGCGTGCGGTTCCGCTTCTAAACGGAAGCGCCGGGTTCAGTCTACGGGGCGGCCCTCGGGCCGCCCCATTTTTTTGTCCCAACCCCTTGATCGGACGGCGCGGCCATGCTCAATAGGGCGGGAAAAGTCATTCGCGCTTGAGCCGTCCCGCGGCCCTGCGCCACGATCATCGGAACGCCATGCGGATCTATTCGGAAAGCCGGGTCGAGTCGGCAGAAATCGACAATCTCGGCCACATGAACGTGCGGGTCTACGCCCGCAAGGCGGCGCGCGGCACGCTCAACCTGGCGGCGTCGCTCGGAGTGGGCTTCGACCGGCTGCGCGACGACCGCGCGGTGGTACAGATCATGGACGTCCACACCCGCTTCTACCGCGAGCAGCTCGAGGGCGCGCCGCTCGCCATGCGCGGCGGCGTCCGTCAGGCGGGTCCGGACCGCATCGACGCCTATATGGAGATGGTCAACCGCGACACCGGCGACGTGGCAGCGACCTTCAACCACGGCTTCGGCCTGTTCGACGGCGCGACCCGCGCGGCGAAGGATTTCCCGGCCGATGTGCTGGAGGCCGCCGCCGGCACGGCGGTCGATTGGCCCGAGCGCGGCCGGCCGCGCAGCCTCCCGCTCGATCCGGTCACGCCGATCACCCGCGATGCCGCGCGCGGCGAGGGCAGCTTCGTGCGCTTCCCGTCCTATACGGTCGCGCCCGGCGAGTGCGACGGCTACGGCTTCATGGACATCTCCGACGCCAAGACCATCGCGCTCGCCCGCATGCCCATCAAGATCCAGATGAAGCACCGGGTGTTCGATCCGGCGGTCGCCCACCGCGTCGCCATCGCCACCATGGAAAGCCGCCACGTCATGTTCCGGGTGCCGCGGCTGGGCGAGCCCGTCGTCAGCGAAACCCGCCACGCGGACGTCACCAGCAAGACGGTGGTGTTCGAGCACTGGAGCTACAACGAGGAAACCGGCGAGCCGATCAGCCTGGGCCTGCAGTTCGGCATCGCCTTCGACCTGGACGCGCGGCGCTCGGCCGAGTTCCCGCCCGCCATGCGCGAGGCGCTGGCCTCCAACAAGCGGCCCGACATCAGGGACCGCGCGGCGCAGTAATCCTGTCAAACGCGGTTGCCAGCGCCGTTGTCCCTGTTATCATGCACGCATGAATGTCCCCGGGGAGAACCGACATGAATGACCTCAGCTTCCAGATTCCGAGCAACCGCCTGAACGCCCGCGGCCTGATCCGCCACCCTATCCGCCAGTATGCCTGGTTCGTCGACGACATCGACGCGGCCTGCCACAAGTGGAACAAGATGCTGGGCGCCGGCCCGTTCTTCGTGGTGCGCCATCACATCGGCGAGGGCTTCACCTATCGCGGCAAGCACATCGAGGCCGATGTGTCCTACGCCTTCGGCCAGGCCGGCCCGGCCCACATCCAGTTCATCGCGCAGCATGACGACACGCCGTCGATCTACCGCGACATGTACAAGAAGGGCGAGAACGGCTTCCACCATGTCGGCGTGCTGGTGCCGAACGTGCAGGAGGAAGTCCGCCGCTTCCAGGCCGCCGGTTACGAGGTTGCCTGCGAGCTGTGGGGCGGCGACTACGTGGCCTACATGGATTGCCGCAAGGACATGGGCTGCTTCGTCGAGCTGCACGGCGACGCGCCGGTCATCGCCAAGCTGTTCGACGGCTGGCAGACCCTGCACGAGGAATGGGACGGCGTGACCGACCTGATCCGCGAGAACACGAACAATCGAGAAGGCCGCCAGTAAAAACGGTGTTGTCTGACGAGGACGGGGAGCCGGCGAAAGTCGGCTCCCTTTTCGGTTGGCGGTCATACAGTCCGGGGCTGGCCCAGGGGCCGCAGCCGGATTACTCTGCCCTGACGCGCCGCTCATGGGGAATGCGCTCTTGGGGAGCGAACGCTAAGGGGAAGACGACTTATGGCAAGAGACTATGACGTTATCATCGTTGGTTCGGGCGCCGCGGGCCTGGCCGCCGCCGTCGCGGCAGCGGATACCGGCGCCTCTGTCCTGGTGGTGGAAAGCGAAAAGCGGGTCGGCGGCTCGTCGCGGCTGTCGGGCGGTCACTTCTATGCCGCGGGCACGTCCACCCAGAAGGAGGCCGGCGTCATCGGCGATACCGCCGATGCCATGTTCGAGCATTACATGACGCTGGCCCAGTATCTGGTGGACCCCGCCGTGGCGCGACGCTACTGCGATCTTTCCGCGCCGACCCTCGAATGGGTCAAGAGCCTGGGCGTGAAATATCCCAAGGAAGGCCTTTATGCGTCCGGCGTCGGGTCGGTGCCGCGCGGACATCCGCCCGAGGGTGAAGGCGAAGAGGTCATCAACGTGCTGGATGGCCATCGCAGCAACAAGGGCGTCGATGTCGTGCTGGATTCGCGTGTCACTGGGCTGGTGACGAACGATGAAGGCCGGGTGACTGGCATACGGATCGGCGACGACGAGGCGAGTTGCGGTGCGGTCATCCTGGCGACCGGCGGATTCGGCAACAACCCTGAGATGATCGAGAAGTACCTGCCTCGGGCCGCGGCCACCGGCGATTGGCGCTGGTATATCGGCGCCGATGGCGCGCGGGGCGACGGCCTCGTCATGGGCCAGGCCGTGGGCGGCGTGATCGACGGCCATGACCGCGCTCTCATGCTGGCAACGCCGGGCTTCAGCCGCGACCTCGAGGTCGCGCTGCCGGGCTGGCTCGTCATGGTGAACAAGGACGGCAGGCGATTCTGCGATGAAACCTGCTCCTATACGGTGATCGCCGGCCTGCTGAACAAGCAGGGCGGGCACGCTTGGGCCGTCTTCGACGAACCGGCGCGCGCCGCCGCCAAGCGGAGCGCGCAATTCCAGGCCTATTGGGTGAACGATATCCTCGAGCAGAAGGCGGAGGACGGACGGATCTTCCGGGCGGATACGCTGGCGGAACTCGCGGCCAAGGCCGGCATCGACGCGGAAGGGCTCGAAGGCATGGCCGAGCGCTATAACGCCGATGTCGCGGCGGGCCAGGACACCGCCTTCTTCAAGAAGGGTGCGATGGCGCCGATCAGGACCGCGCCGTTCTACGCCGTGGAGATCAGACCCGCCATCCTCTGCTGGACGGGCACGGGGCTGCGCATCAATGCGGACACCTGCGTGATGAGCAAGGCCGACAAACCGATCCGGGGGCTCTATGCCGCGGGCGAAACCGTCGGCAATCTGCACGGCGACGTGTATATCGGCGGCGGCGGTTCCTACGGTCCCTGTCTCGTCTTCGGCAAACTGGCGGGCGAAAACGCCGCGAAGTACGCGAAAACCCTGAACGACTGACGAAACCGTTTCAATAGAGGAGGGTAGCATGGCTATGCAGGACATTCAGCCCATCAACGGCAATCTCCAGGACACCCTGGTGGAGGCGTCCAAGGCCCCCTGGATATGGCAGACGCCACTGTCGGCCACCAAGGTGCTTTACACCGGCGCCGAAACCGGCAGCTGGGCGGTGCTGTTCAATTGGAAGAAGGGCTACGTGGCGCCTCCGCACAAGCACCTGAGCGCCTCCCACACCTTCATCCTGAAGGGCAAGCTGAAGGTGCGCGACGGCGTGCTCAACGCGGGCGACTACGTCTAGGAGCCCAACGGGGTGCTGCACGGCGCCACCGAGGCGCTGGAGGACACGGAGTACCTGTTCATCTGCAACGGGGCGATCCTGTTCTACGACGACGAGCATTTCACCAGCTACAAGAGCTGGGAAGAGATGGAGAAGCTCCGTCGCTCTGCCGCAGCGGCGCCGGACAAGGCAGCGGAATAGAACGTGCAGCCTACTGACGGTTTTCGCCTGAACCACACCATGCTGCGCGTGCGCGACCCGGAGGCATCGCTCGGCTTCTACCGTGACACGCTCGGCATGACCGTGATCGACCGCTTCGACTTCGAGGCAGGCCGCTTCTCGCTCTATTTCCTGGGCTATCCGGAGGGGCCGGTTCCCGAGGATGCGGACGAGCGCGTGCAGTGGCTCTTCGAGCAACGCGCGCTCCTGGAACTGACCCACAACTGGGGCACCGAGAGCGACGCGGCGTTCGCCTATCACAATGGGAACGCCGAGCCGCGCGGTTTCGGCCACATCGCCGTGACCGTGCCCGACGTCGACGCCGCATGCGCCCGCCTCGAGACGCTGGGCGTGACATTCGTGAAGCGGCCGCAGGACGGAACCATGAAGGGCCTGGCCTTCATCCGGGACCCCGACGGCTACTGGATCGAGATCGTCTCCGGGCCGAACCTGCGCAGCCTGATGGCGGGCGTGCGGGCGGCGGCGAAACAAGGTCCGTGACGCCGCAGGTTTTGGCTCAGCCCTGCGCGGGCGGCATCGCGGGCGGCACCACGCCCATGGTCTGATAGACGCCGACCAGCCGGATGGCCACGTCGGCGGTGGCGGCGGTCCAGTCTGTTTCGGCATCGTACAGGGTGCGCTCGGCATCCAGCACTTCGAGCAGACCCAGCGTGCCTTCCTGATATTGCCGGTGCGCCAGGTCCGAGGCCTTGCGCGCGGCCTCGACGGCATTGCTCAGCTCGCGCTGCCGGATCACGCCCTGGGTGTAGAGGATGATGGCGGTCTGCGCCTCCTGCAGCGCGGTGCGCACCGTCAGCTCGTAGCTCAGATAGGCCTGCTCCTGGCGCGCATCGGCGGCGTCGATGTTGGCGCGGATGCGGCCGAAGTCGAACAGCGGCTGCAGCAGCGACGCGCCCGCCGACCATATCTTCGTGCCGGGGTTGAACAGCTCGCCGATCCGGTCGCTCTCGACGCCCAGCAGGCCGGACAGGGTGATCTGGGGATAGCGCAGGGCCTCGGCCGCCTTGACCCGCTCGGCGGCCGCCAGCAGCCGCCGCTCTGCGGCGCGCACGTCGGGCCGCAGTGCGATCACCTGGGTCGGCGCGGCCAGCACGGCCAGCGCGTCGGCGTCCGGCATGGGGCTCTCCTCGGGGACGATGGCGGCGAGATCCTCGGGCGTGGTCGCCAGCAGCAGCACCAGCCGGTGCCGCGCCGATTCAGCCAGTTCGCGGGCCTGCGGCACGGTGGCGCGGGTCTGGGCAAGCTGGGCGTTGGTGCGCTCCAGGTCGAGGCGGCTGCCCATGCCCTGGTTGAAGCGGGCGCGGGTGATCCGCACCGTGCCGGCCTGTGCGTCGGCGTTCTTGCCGGCCAGCACGGCCTGGGCTTGGTAGAGCCGGAACTCCATGTAGGTGCGCGCCACCTCGGCCAGCAGGGTCAGGCGCACCGCGTCGCGGTCGGCCTCGCTCGCCAGCAGGTCGGCGTTGGCGGCGCGGGCTTCGCTGCGCAGGCGGCCGAACAGGTCCGCCTCCCAGGTCGCGCCCAGCGACAGGCCGAAGGTGTTCTGCGCCTGGGTCGGCTGCGGGTTCGTCTGGTTGCGCGGGCGCGTGCGGCTGCGCTCGGCCCCGGCCGAGCCGGTCAGCTCGGGGAACAGCTCGGCGCGCGCGCCCTGGCGCAGGGCGCGCGCTTCCATGACCCGGCTTTCGGCAAGGC
>JBKJNE010000518.1:0-8398 GCA_046596015.1 Alphaproteobacteria bacterium | reverse complement strand
TCTCATAGGCGCGCTCCTGCATCGGCCGCATGCCGAGGGCATTGACCTTGGTCGAACTGCCGTTGCGGGCGTAGGAAACCGAGACGGCCGGCACGTGGAACGGAGCGGACGGCTCCGAAAAGCCCGTGGGAACCAGGTTCTTGCGTAGTTTCGTCGTCCTGGCCCGCATGAACGCGGCTTCATCGACCTCGGGAATATCCGAAAGGTCGATCCTGTCATCGGGAATGGCGGCGATCTCAGTGATGCGTTTTTTTGAAATAGACATCGAAATTCCTCCTTTCCTGAGCAGTTGCCTTTCGGGCGCTGATGATGCGAACCCTGTCCGCGCGATCGGTATGGACGACGCAGACGACGACGGCGCCGCCCGCTTCACCTTCCAGGCGGCCGAAGCTGAGCTCTCTCAGCTCGCCATGGCTCGCCGTGTCCTCGATGGTCAGGACCTCATCCTGGAATATGGTCACCGCTTCGTCGAAGCGAATACCGTGCTTCCTGAAATTTGACGCCGCTTTCTCACTATCCCATTCGAAGGCAAGCTCACCGCTGCCGTCCTCAAGTTCGAGATAATACTCGACCCTCACCGCCCCTCCCCTTCGAGGTCATCTTCGTATAAAGCTCAAACAGCTTTTCCAGCCGCTCGGTATCGTTGCGAAACCTGCGACCAATATAGATGCGCTCGAGCACCTCGTCATTGCGCTCGTGGGCCTCGCGCAGGTCGGCGGGCATTTTCTCCGGATCGTATAGGTCGGCGATGGTTGCAGGGAAGTGGGCTTCACGCGCCAGCAGAATATCCTCGGCGCAACGGGTCAGATCGGCCTTGTTCTTCTCGGTTAGCGTCGGCACAGGAAAGGTATTCCAGCCGAGAGTATTGGAGTAACGGTATCGGGTTTCCAGCTTGCCACAGACGGTGGCGATCCAAACAAGGTGCAGGCGCGATGCGATCAGCGCGAGGTTCCACAGAGGGGCGTCGTAGAGCGCCTGCGCCTGATCGGAGAGGCGCACATCGGCGGACAACAATCCGCATGGCAGGTAGGCACGGCGTTCCGATGAAACCCTGGGAATAATGATCGTATGGTCATTCCCGAGGATCGTTCGCTCGAACTTGTAAGGCGTATCAAGACCCGCGCGCCCTCGCTCGCTGCCATGCAAGCGATATTCGCGGATGCGATCAAGCCGCGCCTTGATCGGCGGGATAGAATAAGCGAGCGGTGCTTGGGCGTCAGTGATCCAAAGGCAATATCGCTCCAAACCATTGATGAACTCGTTCGATCCCAAGATAGGCTTTATAAGTTCAGCCGAAACTGGATATGAGTCCGTCAGGACTCTCGCCTCATCGGGTGAGAGTAGAAGATTTCCCTGGTCTCTTGGGATGTTACCACCAAACATGATTGCGACATTGGAGATTGGTTCATTCGCCCTTTCGACAATGACATTCTTGCCCGGCGCCAGATAGAAATTGATGTTTTCAGCCTCTTTGCGCTCTTCCCCGTCGAATATGCATTTCGGTTTGGTATCCGATATCGCCACGCCGACGATAATGCACGTAACCTGCGCGTTCTTGGCAGCGTTGTTGCCCCACAGGAAGTCCTTGTGGCCGAAAAAAATTGCCTGCCCAGCAGCAATGATTTTTGGCCAGATCAACGGAACCTGAACCCCTTGGCAGATAGAATTGGTAGAGACGAAAGCAAAGCGTCCGCCATTTCTGATGTAGTCGGAAGCCTTCCAGAACCATCCGGCGATGTAATCGACCGCACGAACGTCTTTTGTGGCCAAGGCTTTAAGATCGCCCTTCTGATCCTTCGTCTGGTACTTGTCGCCGACATATGGCGGGTTCCCGCATATATAGGTTTCCCCGCCCTCATTCTCGAAGTCGATCTGTGGTTGATCGAGCGGCGTATGAAACAGGTCTTCGGCGTGGAGCTTCACGCCAGTTCCGTTTGGTGGACAGAGGCTCAACCAGTCCAGCCGCAGCGCATTGCCGCATGTAATCCAGTTCTTGGCATTGAGCGGCAGAAACTCGGCCAGCGCCAGTTGCTGCCCGCGATAAAGCACGTCGCACTGAAACTCGGCGATGATCAAAGCAAGACGTGCGATCTCGGCCGGGAAGTCGCGTAGCTCGATCCCACGAAAGTTGGTAAGCGGGATCTCCGATGGCCAATCTGGCTCGCTGCGCCTCTGGTTGATCTCAGCCTCAATAGCCCGCATTTCCTTGTAGGCGATTACAAGGAAGTTACCGCTTCCGCAGGCGGGATCGAACACCCTGATCCGCGCCATGCGCCGCCGCAGGTTCAGGAGCATCCGGCTGTTGTCGCCCGCTTCCGCAAGCCGCGCCCGCAAGTCGTCGAGGAATAGCGGGTTGAGAACCTTCAGGATATTGGGAACGCTTGTGTAGTGCATCCCCAGCGCGCCGCGCTCCTCGTCGTCCGCCACGGCCTGGATCATCGACCCGAAAATGTCCGGGTTGATCTTCGTCCAGTCGAGATTGCCGATGTGCAGGAGGTAGGACCGCGCGATCCGGCTGAACCGCGGCACGTCAGGGCTACCGGAGAACAGGCCGCCATTTACATAGGGAAACACGTCCGCCCAGCGCGGCAGGTTCGCGGCGGCACGGTCGCCGATGGCCGTGTTCATGGCGCGGAAGATTTCGCCGATCACCTCATGCGTATTGGACGAATCCCGCGCACTCATCTTTTCGACGGTATCGGTGAAGCGATAGCTGGAGTGGAAAATGTCGGTATCCTCGGCGAAGAAGCAGAAGATCAGCCGCGCCATGAAGTGGTTCATGTCGGGACGGCGCTCGGCCGCGCCCCAATCGGGATTGTCCTTCAGCAGCTCGACATACAGCCGGTTCAGGCGGCTCGTGGCGCGGATGTCGAACGAGCTTTCACGGAGCTGCTTGACGGTGGTGATGCCGGCCAGCGGCAGGAAGAAACCGAAATGGTCGGGAAAGTCTGTATAGGTGCAGGCGACCGTCTCGCCTGAGCCCAGATCCTCGGCCTCGAACGTGTCGCCATCGGTCGCCAGGACGAATTTGGCCTTGGCCCGCGCCGTCGCCGGGCTGGCCTTCAGCGCGGTCAGGGTGTTCGTTACCTCGCCCGGCGCGGCGACAGCGATATGGACATTGTTGGTCTGGAGGACGCCGCCCAGGTCGGACTTGTTCGATTCGCCCTTACGGAGACGCTTGAGAGTCGTTTCCTTGTTGCCGAAGGCTTGCAGGAAGGCGAACGGAAACTCCTCGGGATCGAACGGGCGTTCGGCAAGGGCGGAAACGGCTTCTTCGATCTCGACGGCGTTCATTGGCTCCTCTCGAATCCGCCCATTCTAGGGCATTCGGAAGGAGGTTCGCCAACCTCAATAGGTCGGCAGCTTGTAGCCCTGGAACTGCTCGCGCAGCTTGATCTTCAGCAGTTTTCCCGTGGCCGTGTGGGGCAGTTCCTCGACGAACACCACGTCGTCGGGCATCCACCACTTGGCGATCTTGTCGGTCATGTACTCCAAGATCGCGTCTTTGCCGATGGTCGCGCCCTTGGCGCGGACGCAGACCAGCAGCGGGCGTTCGTCCCATTTCGGGTGGTAGATGCCGATCACCGCCGCCTCGGCGATCTCGGGATGGCCGACGGCGGTGTTCTCAAGGTCGATGGAGCTGATCCACTCGCCGCCCGACTTGATCACGTCCTTGGCCCGGTCGGTGAGCTGGACGTAGCCATAGCTGTCGATGTTGGCGATGTCGCCGGTGTCGAAGAAGCCTTCGTCGTCGAGGATCCGGCCGCCCTCGCCCTTGTAGTATTCGCTGACCACCCAGGGTCCGCGCACCATCAGGTGGCCGGCGGTCTCGCCGTCCCAGGGCAGCCGGTTGCCTTCGTCGTCGGTGATCTTCAGGTCGACGCCCCACATGCCGCGGCCCTGTTTCATCTTCAGGTCGAGCTGGTCCTGGTAGTCCATGCCCGCCATCGACGCCTTGGGCGTGCCCATGGAGCCGATGGGGTTGATCTCGGTCATGCCCCAGATGTGGCCCACCGTGACGCCGTACTTCGCCTCGAACGCCTCGATCATGGAGCGCGGCGCCGCCGAGCCGCCGATGACCACCCGCTCCAGATGAGGCAGGTCAAGATCGTTTTCCTGAAGATGCCGCAGCAGCATCAGCCAGACGGTCGGCACGGCGGCCGACAGGTTGACCGTCTCCTCGGTCAGCAGCTGGTAGATGCTGGCGCCGTCCATCTCCTTGCCGGGCAGCACCATCTTGGCGCCGGTCATCGGCGCGAAATGGGCGATGCCCCAGCCATTGGCGTGGAACAGCGGCACGACCGGCATGATCGTGGTCCGCGAGCCGCAGCCCATGACGTCGGGCAGCGCCGCCGACAGCGCGTGCAGCACGCAGGACCGGTTGGAATACAGCACGCCCTTGGGATTGCCCGTGGTGCCCGAGGTGTAGCACATGGCCGCCGCGGCCCGCTCGTCGAGCTGGGGCCACTGGTAGTCGGCGTCCTGGGCGGCGATCAGCTCCTCGTAGCAGATCACGTTGGGCAGGCTGGTCGCCGGCATGTCGGCCCGGTCGGCCAGGATGATGAAGCCCTCCACCGTCGGAATCTGGTCGATTATGCCCTCGATCATGCCGGTGAAGGTCGGGTCGAGGATGACGAACCGGTTCTCGGCGTGATGGATGATGTAGGCGAGCTGTTCGGCGAACAGGCGCGGATTGAGCGTGTGGGTGACGGCGCCGATGCCGGTGATGCCGTACCACGCCTCGAAATGACGGTAGGTGTTCCAGGCCAGCGTGCCGACCCGGTCGCCGGGCTGGACGCCCAGCGCGATCAGCGCCTTGGCGAGCTGGCGCGAGCGGCGGCCGGCGTCGGCATAGGTGTAGCGGTGGATCGGCCCTTGCAACGTGCGGGTGACGATTTCCTGCTCCGAATGGAATTTCTCCGCGTATTCGATCAGGGAAGAAACCAGCAGGGGAACATCCTGCATCTGTCCGAACATCAACCGTTCCTCGCTTGCCTAGTTGACCGTTGGTTTGCTTATACATGACGTCGCGGGCGCCGCGAACAGGGTAAGCGCCGGGGCGCACACCGTTCTGTCACGGAACCGTAACAAGCACACTCAAAGGTTGTATATTTTCGCTTGCGCGGCCTGGCGGTTTGTCCGCTAAATGAACCCGAGGACAACACGCCGACCGCCCAGGGCACGTATCGAAATGAGCAACCTTGGCCGACAGGCTGATGGAGGGGGATCGATTGCGCCTGCGTTTCGCCCTTCGGGGTAGCAGCAGCGATCGGCCGGGGCCGCTCGCGGCGACGGCGCGCGCCCGCGTGCCGGAGCGGGCCTGCTGATGCTTGTCGACGAGTTCTTCCAGACCACCGCGCAGGCGGCGACCCGCGACGAGCTGATCGAGGGGTTCCGCGATGCCATGCTGTCGCTTGGCTTCGACCGCGTGCACTATTTCGGCTTCCCCAATCCCATGACCCGCGGACCCTCCGCCGACGTGATCGTGTTCACCATGATCCCGCGCGACTGGCTCGCCCATTACGACTCCGAGAGATACGAGGAGATCGATCCCATGGCCGACTGGCTGGTGCATAACCGGCTGCCGTTCGAATGGGACAAGGTCACCGGCGCCATGGTCCTGAGCAAGCGCCAGAAGCGGCTGCTGGAGGATATCCGGGAGGCCTCGCTGTTCGATGGCGTCACCGTGCCGATCCACGGCCCGTTCGGCCAGGTCAACGGCGTCAGCTTCATGCGCGGCAAGCCGCGGGGCGTGTCCGCCAGCGACCTGCATATCGGCCGGGTGCTGGCGGTGCAGTTCCACCAGGCCTACACCGCGCTGGAAGACGCCGGCGACACCCTGGCCGGGTCGGCGCTGACGGCGCGGGAGCGCGACGTGCTGCTGCGTGTGGTCGAGGGGCTGAACAACGCCCAGGCGGCCGAGCGGCTGGGCATTTCCGAGCACAGCGTCAAGTTCCACGTCCAGAACGTCTGCAAGAAGCTGGGCGTCAATTCCCGGGTCGCCGCCGTGGTCAAGGCGATCCGGATGGGCCTGATCGTCCCCTGAATCCACTGATCGTCCCCTGAATCCACTCTCAAAACCTACTGGAGTGGGTAGGTTTCGCCCTGCCGCCGATTGCTGTTGAATGACAGCATCATGATTTCGTCCGGCGTGGCCGGACCCGATGGAGACCACCCAGTGCAGCATCTCGGCAGCGATGGCCCCGACCCGAACCGCCGGTACCTGCCGGCGCAGGAAACCGCCGAAGAGGCGGCCGGCGCCATCCTGGACGGGCTGGAGTATCTGGTGCGCGAAGCGCATGCCGCAGGTTTGCGGGACCTGGCACAGGCGCTGACCGGCGTGATCCTGAGCCCGTCGCACTGGCCCCAGTCGGGCCGCGGCTGAACACTCCCATCCGATATCCGCTTTATCTGGGCTCTTTGGGCTTCCGTTCGCCCATCCAGCCCTTGCGCCAGAAGAACACGACCAGCAGGCAGGCGATCGTAAACATGAAACCGAGCGCCGCCGGATAGGCCCACGGCTTTTTCAGCTCGGGCATGTATTCGAAGTTCATGCCCCAGACGCCGGCGAAGAAGCCCAACGGGATGAAGATGGTGGCGATGATGGTCAGCACCTTCATGATCTCGTTCATCCGCGCGCTCATGCTCGACAGGTAGACGTCGAGCAGGCCGGAGGCGATCTCGCGACAGCACCCGCATCTACCTGCGCGACTGCTACGACGATGTCCATCAGCTGGATGGCATGGTCGTAGCAGTCGCGCAGGTAGATGCGGGTGCTGTCGCGGAACAGGTGGTGCTCGTCCCGGATCAGCGCGTTGACCAACTCGCGCGTCGGCCACACCGCCCGCCTGATCTCGAGCAGGTCGCGCTTGATGGAATGGAGCCGCTGCACATGGGACGGCTGGGGCGACGAGACCACCAGGTCCTCCAGGTTCTCGATCACCTCGCCGTAGTGCTCGAGCAGCGGGAAGAAGTTGTCGATCACCGCGTCGATCAGCGCGTGCGCCAGCCGGTCCGGCCCCTCCGAGCGGAGCTGGCCGCCCACACGCTTGAGCCGGGCACGGGTCGGGTCGAAGCAGTCGCCCGCCCGTTCCTGGAAGGTGATCAGGTAATCGTTGCCGACGACGATCGACATCTGCTCGGTCAGGCCGGCGTCGGAATGGTCCAGCATCTTCATGACGATGAAGACGTACTGTTCGAAGGTTTCGACCTTGGGCCGCTGGTGGGTGTTGACGATGTCCTCGAGCGTCAGCTTGTGGATGCCGAAGGCGGCGCCGATCTCCTCGATGGTTTTCGTGTCCCTGAGGCCGGTGACGTCGATCCAAAGCACGTCGCTGCTGTTGCGCAGCCTGGCCAGGTCGCCGGGCGCCACGCCCTCGTGCTCGTGCAGTTCGGCGGCGTCGTAGGACACGGTGCGGACGCTGGTGGGCGATGCTTCCTGGTCGGCCGCGATGGTTCCGGCGGGCAGGTCCACCGACTTCTTGTGGTGACGGATCAGGCGCAGCAGGCCGTGGCGGTTGCGGGTGTTCTTTTCCCGCGCCGCCTTGCCGCTGGAGGCAGAAGCGATATCCCCTTCAGGCTTCATCCCCGCATTCCTCCGATTGTGCCGTTAGGATGTAGCATGCGGCCGGAACGTTGGAAACGTTCTGCGGTTCAGCGGCACCATAGCACCGGCCGGCCACGCCGTCGCAAACCCGCAAGTTACCGCCTGGAACGCGGGGCTGGCCAACGCTGCCGCGCACCCTTAAGCTGCCGCCGCGAATTCGCTTTTTTGGGAGGAGTTGGGGATGCAGTACCGCCGCCTGGGCAAGAGCCCGATCACCGTGTCCGACATCTGCATGGGCACCATGACTTTCGGCAACCAGGCCGACGAGAAGACCTCGCTGCGCGTGCTCGACATGTCGCTCGACGCGGGCATCAACTTCTTCGACACCGCCGAGAACTATCCGGTGCCGCCGGACCCGAAATATGCCGGCCGCACCGAGGAGTTCTTCGGCAAGTGGCTGAAGACCAGGGACCGGGATTCCATCATTCTCGCCACCAAGGTGTGCGGCCCCAGCCACGGCTGGATCAAGGGCGCCGTGCGCGCCGGCATGACCGCGCTCGACCGCCACAACATCACCCGCGCGCTCGATGCCAGCCTGAAGCGGCTGGGCACCGACTACGTCGACCTCTACCAGACCCACTGGCCCGACCACGGCACGCCCTATGACGAGACCATGGAAGTGCTGGACGACCAGATCCGCGCCGGCAAGGTGCGCATCGTCGGCTGCTCCAACGAGACCACCTGGGGCCTGATGAAGTCCATCGCCGCCTCCGAGCGCGGCGGCTATGCGCGCCACCAGACCATCCAGAACAACTTCAGCCTCAACAACCGCCGCTTCGAGGACGAGCTGGC
>JBKJNE010000465.1:0-2703 GCA_046596015.1 Alphaproteobacteria bacterium | reverse complement strand
CTATTACGGCATGCGCGCCCTGCTGATCTTCTATCTCACCAAGCACTTCCTGTTCGCCGACGACCCGGCCTACGGCATCTTCGCCGCCTACACCTCCATGGTCTACATCGCGCCGATCCTCGGCGGTTTCATCGCCGACCGCTGGCTGGGTTTCCGGCGCGCGGTGCTGCTGGGCGGCGTCCTGATCATGCTGGGCCATTTCGGCATGGCGTTCGAGGGCGCGGCGGCCACGTCCGATGCGGCGGGCGCGGTGACCCGCGACCTCAATTCGCTGCAGGTGATGTATTTCTCGCTGGCGCTGATCATCGTCGGCACCGGCCTCTTGAAGGCCAATATCTCGTCCATCGTCGGCAGCCTCTACGACGAAGGCGACCGGCGGCGCGACGGCGGCTTCACCATCTTCTACATGGGCATCAACATCGGCGCCGCGCTCGCTCCGCTGCTGTGCGGCTGGCTGGGCGAGACCTATGGCTGGTCCTGGGGCTTCGGCGCCGCCGGCGTCGGCATGTTCCTGGGCCTGGTTGTGCTGGTACTGGGCCGCGGCTGGCTCGAGGGCAAGGGCGAGCCGCCCGATCCCGTCGCGCTGGCCCGGCCGGTGTTCGCCGGCCTGACGGTATCGCATATGGTGGTGATCGGCTGCGTGCTGGCGCTGCTGCCGACCTGGCTGCTGGTGCAGAACAGCCACGTGGTCGGCGGCGCGCTCGGCGTCGTCGGCGGGCTGGTGATCCTGGGCGTCGTCGTCTACGCGGCCATGAAGCTGGAGCCGGTCGCCCGCGACCGCCTCTTCGCCATCCTGATCCTGCTGCCGTTCCATTCGCTGTTCTGGGCGTTCTTCGAGCAGACCGGCACCTCCATCGCCCTGTTCGCCCAGCGCGGCGTCGAGTTGAGCCTGTTCGGCATGACTCTGGTGCCGTCGCAGATCCAGGCGATCAACCCGATCTGCATCATCGCGTTCGCGCCGGTGTTCGCCGCGCTCTGGGTCTGGCTCGACCGCTACGGCCGCGAGCCGAACATTCCCTTCAAGTTCGCGCTGGGCCTGCTGCAGATCGGCATCGGCTTCTTCATGTTCGTGATCGGCATCGAGCTGGCCGCGGACGGCGACAAGGTGGGCTTCGGCTGGCTGGTGCTGGGCTTTCTGTTCCATTCCACCGGCGAGCTCTGCATATCGCCGGTTGGGCTGTCTGCGGTGACCAAGCTGTCGATCGCCCGGATCACCGGGTTGATGATGGGCGTCTGGTTCCTGTCCAACGCCTTCGCCAATTACGGCGCCGGCCTGATCGCCATGACGTCGAGCATCGACCACATGCCGGGCGAGGGCGTGAGCGTCGCCGCGGCGCTGCCGGTCTATGGCAGCGTGTTCATGTCGGTGGGCTGGGCCGCGGTCGGCTCGGCGCTGCTGTTGTTGGTGCTGTCGCCGTTCCTGAAACGGCTCATGCACGGGGTTCGCTAAAAAATGGGGAAACGAAATGGCTAGAGTCGCTTACATGTTCATCGGTATCGACATCAAGGACGAGGCCGGCATGGCCAGATATGTCGAGGGCGCGCCGCCGATCCTCGCCAGCTATGGCGGCCAGATCCTGGCCGTCGACAACAATGCCGAGCTGCTCGACGGCAAGTACCGGCGCGAGCGCATGGTGCTGCTGGGCTTCCCGTCGCTGGAGCGGGCGCGAACCTTCTGGACGTCGCCGGAGTACAAGCCGATGAAGGAAGTCCGCGAGGCGTCCAGCGACCAGGACTGCATCCTGACGGAAGCCTATACCGACGATCCGCTGCCGGCCACCGGCGGCGGCGCCGTGTTCATGATCGGCGGCGGCGACACGCGCGACATGGAGGCGATGAAGCCCTACTACCAGGAAGTGCCGCCGATCAGCGCCCGGTTCGGCGTGCAGGCCTGCGCCGCGGGCACCAACTTCGACCAGCTCGACGGCACCTGGCCGCACAAGACCTTCATCGCGCTGCGCTATCCGTCCGAGGACGCCTTCAGGAAATTCTGGTTCGGACCCGAATACGCGCCCTACAAGAAGCTGCGCGAGGACAATTCCGACGGCATGCACATGATGGTGCGCGGCATCTGACGATCAACGAAGCAGGGAGGCTTTCATGGGACGCATCGAGGGCAAGGTGTGCCTGGTCACCGGCGGCGGCGCCGGGCTGGGCAGGGCGGACGCGGTCCGGCTGGCGCAGGAGGGCGGCAAGGTCGTCATCACCGACGTCAACGTGGCGGGCGGCGAGGAGACCGCCCAGATGGCCGGGAACGGCGCCATCTTCATCCGGCAGGACGTCACCGACGAGGACCGCTGGCAGCAGGTGCTGGCCCAGACCGCCGATCACTTCGGCAAGCTGAACGTGCTGGTCAACAACGCCGGCATCGTCGTGGTCAAGACGGTCGAGAGCACCACCACTGAGGAATGGCGGCGGGTGCATTCGATCATGACCGACGGCGTGTTCTTCGGCCTGAAATACGGCATCGGCCTGATGAAGCAGAACGGCGACCGCAACTCGATCATCAACGTCTCGTCGACGGCGGCGTTCCTGGGCTTTCCGCCGTTCTTCGCCTATTCGGCGGCCAAGGGCGCGGTGCGTTCCATGACCAAGTCGGTGGCCGTCCATTGCCAGCAGTCGGGCTACAGGATCCGGGTCAATTCGATCCATCCGGGCGGCATCGCCACCGACATGATCAAGCAGGCCGCGGCCGAGGGCGGC
>JBKJNE010000270.1:0-4404 GCA_046596015.1 Alphaproteobacteria bacterium | reverse complement strand
CCGCCGGCGGAACCAGCGGGGCTGGGTGGGCGTGGCTGATGAAGGATGCGCGCCGCTTGCCCCGCGGCTTGGGGAACATCAGGCTCATGGCCTCCCCCAGTGCGTCATGTAGCTGATGATCATCTCAGCTTCGGTCAGCGGCTGGCGCCCGTATTCGGCCATCCCTTCGCGCCAGTTGCGGCGGATGACGGCAAAGTCGTTTGCCAGCTCCTCGCGGGTCTTGCGTCCCCGTCTCACGGCCATGTCCGAAAGCCAGCGGATTGTCACGTCCGCGTCGGTTTCGGGTGGGGCAAGGGCGGGAGCGGTTAGGGCAATGGCGCCGGCCGTAGCGGCAGAAGCCACGCCAGCCTGTCTCAGGAACAGGCGTCTCGAAATGCTGGGCATGATGCATCTCCCTCAGCACGGCTTGCCGAAGGGGCGGGCTCGTTGCCCAGCAGGTTTTCCACGAACACGAGGGTCTGGCGGACGACCTTCTGCTCTTGGGTCTGCATACACTCGAAGTAGTGGTGCATGAGCCGGAGCTTGGTGCGTATGCCGATCAGGCTGGCGGCGCAGACCAAGAACATGTACTTCATTGAAATCACCCCCAAGGATCAGGACCCCACTGCTCGATGGGGTGGCAAGGCACCACGGAGCCGAGCTATTGTCCCTTTTGGCCCTACTGGCACAACTGTCCAGCGACCGCGCAAGATGGGCACCGCAAACAGGATGTGGGGAAAAATGTGGGGTAAGCCAAATTTTCAGCGGCGATTAGTCCAGTGTGAACGCCTCAAACTCATCCTTATAGTCCGGATGCCAGCGCGATAAAGGCTTGCGATTAAACACGATATCGTCGGCGGCCCAGCGGATGCGCTTGCGGTCGAGCTCGGTGGAGACGTCGTTGTCCGGGCAGATGATGTAGAAGTCGCCCGCGCCCATGCGGTCCATGGCGTAGTCGATCACCTGGTCGGCGGTCCACGCGCCCGGCGGCTTTTCCGCGCGGTTGCCCTGGGTGATGCCGGTGAAGGTGAAGCCGGGCACCAGCAGGTGCGCGCTGATCCGGCAGCCCGACGTATTGCGCAGCTCGTGCTGCAGTCCTTCGGTCAGCACCTTGATGCCCGCCTTGGTGACGTTGTAGGCGGTGTTGCCGGGCGGGCAGGTGATGCCCTGCTTGGAGCCGGTGTTGACGATGGCGCCCGCCGTTCCCTGCGCGATCATCGCTGGTGTGAAGGCGTGCACGCCGTTGATCACGCCCCACAGATTGACCTCGATCGCCCGCCGCCAGCCGTCATGATTGGCGAACGCGCCGCCGCCCGCGCCGATGCCGGCGTTGTTCATCAGCACGTGGACCGCGCCGAAGCTCCCATAGGCCGCATCCCGCAGGCGCTCGACATCCTCCATGCGGCTGACGTCGGTGCGCAGGGCGATGACGTCGGCTTCGCGCGACAGTGAAGCCACCTCGGCGCGCGCGGCGTCGAGCCGGTCGCTGACGTCGGCAAGGCACACTTTCATGCCCAGTTCGGCGAAGCGCTTCGCGGCGGCCAGCCCGATGCCGCTGGCGCCGCCGGTGATGACGGCGACGTTGCCGCTGGTGATAGCGGGATGAAGGGTCATGCGCCTACTCCTGAAGCTGGCCGCCGGCGCCGGCGCCCCGGTTGATCTGGCCGCGCGGGATGTTCTGCGACGGCGGCGGCTGTTTGCCCGCCAGTTTCCAGTCGAAGTCGTAGCCGGCGATGCGGCTCACCGCGGCCAGTTCGGCCCGGCGCAGCCCGGAATATTTGCGCAAATGGTCCAGTACCCCTGCCTCGCCCCCCAGCGCGGCCTGGTGCCACTGGTACAGCTCGGACAACTCCAGCGCGCCGCCCTTCACCTTCACGTTGTCGCTGTCGGCGATGAAGCGTTCGGCGGCGGCTGTAAGCTGGCGCTCGGTCTGCGAGCCGTGGAACGGCGCCTTGTTCAGCGCCGGGCAGCCGCGCAGCGGGCACGACAGTCCGTAGATCACCAGATCGGGCTTCCAGTAGACGTAGAGGATGCGGTGCTCGATGTCGTTCAGCGACAGGGTGACGCCGGAGACGGTCAGGTTGCGCACCGTCCACGGGTTCTCGTCTCCGGTGTACAGCTTCTTGATATTGAATTTCTGGGTCTCGCCCCAAGGGTTTCGGCTGGCGAGATCCTGGCTGGCGCTTCCCAGGTTCTGGAACCGCTCGAACATCACCCGCAGGGTCGCGGCGTTGTAAAGATTCAGCCAGTAGGCGAGTTGCTCGTCCTTGTTGAGCTGCGCGACAGGGATTTCGGTCAACTCGTTGACGAACGCATTTAGCGCCTCCCGCCCCTGCTTGCCCAGGCCGCCATAATTGACGCTGGCGTTACCGTTGTCGTCCAGTTCGATCACCGTGTCCAGGATGCGGGTCCACAGCATGTAGCTGAAGGTCTGGGTGCTGTTGGGGTCGTTGGCGGCGAACTGGGTGATGGGTCCTCCCGGCGGCGCGGGCTGCGGCGTCGCCTGCGCTGCCGGCGCGGCAAGGCAGATCATGGCGGCCGCGCACCACGCGGACACGTCCTGTCGGTTGAACGGCATCGGATACCCTCCCCAAGGTTCCGCAAACCGTAATGCGCCGGTCGCCGTCCGGCAACATCCGCCATTTAACGAGGCGCTGGTTTTATGCTAGGGTGCATAATATAACACATGTCGCACCATGCGCGGCGGGGTCGGTGCATGCTTCGCGCAGCCGCTCCGCGCCCAGGAAACGAGGATGTCCATGTCGAAAGAGAAGCTGGTCGAGATCGTCCGTCACAACATCGCCCATCACAAGGCGGGCACCATGGAACAGGCGCCGGGCGTCTACAAGGTGCCGGCGTCGGCCTACACCGACGATGCGCGCTTCAAGCGCGAGATCGATCTGATCTTCAAGCGCATGCCGCTGATGCTGGCGCCCAGCGCCGAGCTGGCGAACCCGGGCGACTACAAGGCGATGACGCCGTTCGGCACACCGGTGCTGATCACCCGCGGCAAGGACGGCAAGGCCCGTGCCTTCATGAACGCTTGCGGCCACCGCGGCGCCCAGCTGCGCGATTGCGGTACCGGCAAAGCCAACCGCTTCGTCTGCCCCTATCACGGCTGGACCTACAACAACGAGGGCGAACTGGTCGGCGTCGCCGCGAGCAACGAATTCGGCGAGTTCGACCGCGAGGAATACGCGCTGCCCGCGCTGCCGACCCTGGAGCGCGCCGGCCTGATCTGGGCGGTGCTCGACCCGCGCTCGACCATCGACATCGAGGCCTTCCTGTCGGGCTATGACGACATGCTGGCCCACTTCAATTTCGACAAGTGGTACCTGTTCGACTCGCGCGTGCTGCGCGGCCCGAACTGGAAGGTGGCCTATGACGGCTACCTGGACTTCTACCACCTGCCGGTGCTGCACAAGAACACCATCGGCGGCGCCCGCTCGCCGCAGGCGAACTACTATGCCTGGGGTCCGCACCAGCGCGTGACCTCGCCCGACCGCTACGCCCACCTCGACAAGATTCCGGAAGACCAGTGGCCGATGGAAGACGTCATGACCGGCGTCTGGACCATCTTCCCGCACATCTCGATCGCCTCGTTCAAGGGCGGCGGGCGCGGCGTGATGATCTCGCAGCTGTTCCCGGGCGAGAATGTCGGCGAGTCGTTCACCACCCAGTACTACATGATGGAATCCGAGCCCGACCAGGCCGGCAAGGACGGCGCCCGCCTGCAGTTCGACCTGCTGGAGAACGTGGTCCGCGACGAGGACTACAAGACCGGCCTGCAGGTGCAGCAGGCGCTTAACGCCGGCGCCCGGACGCATTCGCTGTTCGGCCGCAATGAATGGGGCGGGCAGAAATTCCACGGCTGGGTCCAGCGCCTGCTGGAGACTCCCGACGACCAGCTCAACGCCCTGTTCCAAAAGCCCGAGCGTCAGGCGGCCGAGTAGGAAATTAGCCTTTGCGGGGTTGCGAGGGGCGCGGATCGCGAGGTCCGCGCCCTTTGCGTTTTCCAGCCCTCACCTTCGGTGTCAATGCGTCGAATGAACATAAAACTTTCATGCGTCGAATTCGCAAAAAGGGTCTGGGCGGATCGGGATCGAAGGTCTACCTTTGATCAGCAGTGCTCACTACACGGGGAAATTATCATGACTGATGAATCCAAATGCCCGTTCTCGGGCGGCGGCCGCGCACCCAGCAACAAGCATTGGTGGCCGGAATCGCTCGACCTCCAGGGCCTCCACACCAACTCCAAGCTTTCCGATCCGATGGGCGAGGAGTTCAACTACGCCAACGAATTCAAGAGCCTCGACCTGAATGCGGTGGTCCAGGACCTGCATGCCCTGATGACCGACTCGCAGGATTGGTGGCCGGCCGACTTCGGCCATTACGGTGGCCTGTTCATCCGTCTCGCATGGCATA
>JBKJNE010000069.1:0-3150 GCA_046596015.1 Alphaproteobacteria bacterium | reverse complement strand
GCGATAAGGAGCTGACGCTGCTCAAGACATTCGCCGACCAGGCCGTGATCGCCATCCAGAACTCGCGGCTCTTCGACGAGATCCAGGCCAAGAGCCGCGAGCTCGAGATGGCGAACAGGCACAAGTCCGAATTCCTCGCCAACATGTCGCACGAGCTGCGCACGCCGCTCAATGCCATCATCGGTTTTTCAGAGGCGCTGAAGGACGGCCTCATGGGCCCAATGGGCGACACGCAGCAGGAGTACATCGGCGAGATTTTCACGAGCGGCCAGCACCTGCTGTCTCTGATCAACGACATCCTCGACCTGTCCAAGGTAGAGGCCGGCATGATGACGCTGGAACTTGAGCCGGTGGACTTGAACAGCCTGCTGTCGGGCAGCCTGTCCATCGTCAAGGAAAAAGCGCTGAGCCAGCGCATCGCCCTTGAACTCGACATTCCCGACGATCTGGGCCAGCCCCTGCTGGACATGCGCAAGACCAAGCAGATCGTCTACAATTTGCTGTCGAACGCCGTCAAATTCAGCGGCACGGGCGGACATGTGGTGCTCAAGGCGCGGCGCGTACCCCGCAGCGCGGTCGGCAAGCTGGCGGGCCCCCGGCCAATGTACGGCTTTCCCGTCCCCGCGAACGGCTACGACGAATTCCTGGAGCTCCGCGTCACCGACAAGGGCATCGGCATTTCCCATGAGAACATGGCCAAGCTGTTCCAGGCCTTCAGCCAGATAGACAGCAGCCTGTCGCGCAAGTTCGAGGGCACGGGACTCGGCCTCGCCATGGTCAAGCAACTGGCCGACCTGCATGGCGGCACCGTGGCGGTCTCCAGCGCCGAGGGCGAGGGCTCGTGCTTCGCCGTCTGGCTGCCGCTGCGCAGGCTGGAGCCTGCGGCGGTCGTGAAGCACCGCGAACCGGCCGGCGCCGGACTGGTCCCGGTCATGCCCAGGGAACGCATCGCGCTGGTGATCGAGGACGAGGAGCAGGAGGCCGAGCTTGTCCGCCTGCTGCTGGAATCCGAAGGCTTCACCGTCATGCGCGCCTCCAACGCCGAAGCCGCGCTGGTACTGGCCGCGGCGCAGCCGCCGAGCCTGATCACGCTGGACGTCCTGCTGCCGGGCATGGACGGCTGGGCGTTCCTGCTGCGGCTGCGCGAGAACCCCGCCCTTGCCCATGTGCCCGTGGTGATCATCGCCGGCCCGGACTACCACGACTTGGCGCTGGCGAGCGGCGCCGCTGGCGTGCTGCAGAAGCCGATCAGCCGCGCCCAGTTGAAAGCCTCGCTCGCCGATCTGGGCCTGAATCCGGACAACGAACACACGCACACCATCCTGGTCGTGGACGACGACTCCAAGGCCGTCGAGGTAATCGCCGCGTTCCTGCCCATGCCGAGCTACGCGGTGGTGCGGGCGTATGGCGGCAAGGAAGCGATCGCGCTGGCGCAGCAATTGCGGCCGGACCTGATCCTGCTCGACCTGATGATGGCGGACGTCAGCGGCTTCGACGTCGTCGAAGTGCTGCAAAGCCACGCGGACACGGCGCGCATCCCGATCCTGGTGGTGACCGCGAAGCGGACCACACCGCAGGAACTGGCTTTGCTCAACAGCAACCCCGACAACCTCATCCGCATCGTCGAGAAGGCCGGGTTGAACCGTATCAATTTCATCGCCGAAGTCAGGCGCGCCCTATCGCCGCGCTGAAAAAGGGGCTCAGGATGGCCAAGATACTCATCGTCGAAGACAGCCCGACCAACATGAAGCTGACCTCGCTGCTGCTGCGCAACGCCGGCCATACGGTGCTGGGCGCGTCGGACGCCGAGACCGGCCTGGCGCTGGCGCGGGCGGAACACCCGGAACTGGTGCTGATGGACATCCACCTGCCCGGCATGGACGGCCTGGAAGCGACATCCATCCTGAAGGGCGACCCGGCGACCGCGTCCATCCCCGTCATCGCGCTGACCGCGCTGGCGATGACGACGGACCAGGAGCGCACGAGGAGTGCCGGCTGCGATGCCTATATCGCCAAGCCGCTCAGGTACCAGGAGCTGTACGCCGCCATCGACGCCCTGCTTCTTAAAACCCGACACCCCGCGCCATGACCGATTCGCCTCCAGCATCCATCCTGATCGTCGACGACGAACAGCGGAACCGCAAGCTGCTGGAAGCGCTGCTGCAGCCCGAGGGCTACATTACCCGCACCGCCGCCGACGGCAAGGAAGCGCTGGCCTCCGTCGCGGAGGCGGCGCCGGACCTGATCCTGCTCGACATCATGATGCCCGGCATGAACGGCTACGAGGTGGCCACGCGGCTCAAGGCCGATCCCGCCACGGCGAATATCCCGATCATCATGGTCACCGCGCATATCGACCGGGACGCGCGCCTCGCCGGCCTGGCCGCCGGGGCGGAAGACTTCCTCACCAAGCCCGTCGACCGCGCCGAGCTGTGGCTGCGCGTGCGCAACCTGCTGCGGCTCAAGGCCTATTCGGATTTCCTGCAGAACTACGGCACGATCCTGGAACGCCAGGTGGACGAGCGCGCCGCCGACCTGCAGCGGTTCCGCGCCGCCATGGACTCCACCGCCGACGCGATCATGCTGGTGAACCGGACCAGCATGAAGTTCGTCGAGATGAACAAGACCGCGTCGGCCATGTTCGGCTACTCCCGCGAGGAGCTGTTCCGGATGGGGCCGTCGCAGTTGAACGGCGCCCCCATCGCGCTGGAAGAAATGTATGACGCAGTCATCGCAGGACAGCACGTGAACCGGTTCACCGAGAACGAGCTGCGGCGCAAGGACGGCTCGCACCTGCAGGTGGAGGTGCACCGCCACGCCCACCGCTCCGGCGCGGACTGGATCATCGTGGTCGTGATGCGCGACATCACCGAGCGCAAGGAGGCGGAGAAGCGCCTGCACCGGATGGCGCATTTCGACGCCCTGACCGGCCCACCCAACCGCACGCTGTTCTTCGACACGCTGATCAGGACGCTGGAGCGGGCCTCGGGCAATGGCTGGCATGTGGCCGTGCTGAGCATCGACATCGATAACTTCAAGAACGTGAACGACACGCTGGGACACGCCGTCGGCGACGACCTGCTAGGCCAGTTCGGCGACCGGCTCGTCCAGTGCGTCCGCATCAGGGATACGGTCGGGCGCCAGGGCGGC
>JBKJNE010000454.1:0-2555 GCA_046596015.1 Alphaproteobacteria bacterium | reverse complement strand
CAGCATGTAGGCCACGCCCGACGGCGTGCGGGCGTTGTCCTCCAGCACGTAGAACTCGTTCTCGCCGGTGCGCACCATGTCGATGCCGACGATGTGGGCGTAGATGTCGCGCGGCACGTCGATGCCGCGCATCTCCGGCCGGAACTGGTCGTTCTTCAGCACCTGCTCCGACGGTACCACGCCGGCACGCAGGATCTCCTGGTCGTGATAGATGTCGCGGATGAAGGCATTGATGCCCTTCACACGCTGCACGCAGCCCTGCGACAGCCGGGCCCATTCCTCGGCGCCGAACACCCGCGGGATGATGTCGAAGGGGATCAGGCGTTCCGGGTCGCCACCCTCGGTATAGACCGAGAAGGTGATGCCGAGGCGGCGGAAGATGGTGTCGGCCTCGCGTCTTTTCAGGTCCAGCCGATCGGTCGCCGCACCGCGGAGCCATTTATCGACGTTGTCATAGACGGATCGCACGGACCCGTCAGGAAGGGTCATTTCATCGAAGGCTGGCGGTTTGGTCATGCGATTTCGTCGGTCACCCTTGGTCGGCCCCTGTGGTCCAGCGTCCTGACCCTTCGAAGCAAGCTCCGTGCCAGCGCAAAAGTCCAGCAAAACGGGCGCTTTCGAGGCGTTGTGCCGTCCCTATTGTGACGCATGATTGGTCAGAAAGATCAAGCATTAGGCGGCCGGCCTAGACGCTGGCCACTCGCCGCCGCATACGGGAAGGGCCGCCGCGAGGATCGCGGCAGCGCTGCATCGCGGAATCGCTTCATCCGACCTTGACGCGGCTGAACCGGGGCGGGCGCTGCTCCAGATAGGCCTTCACGCCTTCCTTGAAATCGTCCCGTGCGGTGCTCTCGGCGATCCACTTCGTCGTTTCGGCGACCGCCTCGCCCAGCGGCATGGCCAGGTGGCGGTAGACCTGCCGTTTCATCATCATCAGCGAGTAGGGCGCAGCCTTCGCCGCCAGGTCCTCGATGTAGGCGCGTGCCTCGGCGGCCACGTCGGCGGCGGGGAAGACCTTGTCGACCAGGCCCATCTCCTTCGCCTCGTCGGCCTTGATCTTGCGCGAGGTCCACAGCAGATCGAGGGTCTTCGACACGCCGATCAGCCGCGGCAGGATCCAGCTCACGCCGTATTCCGCCACCAGACCGCGCTGGGAGAACGAGGCGGTCAGCACCGCTTCGGCCCCCATGAAACGGATGTCGCACAGCATGGCGAGGACGAAGCCCAGGCCGGCGCAGGGGCCGTTGACGGCGGCGATGATCGGCTTGCGCACTGCCATCAGGTAGGAATGGCCCTTGAGGAACTCCTCGCCCATCTCGGGATCGCCCGGCTGGGCGTCGAGTCCGTAGTCCTCGTCGACCCGGTTGCCGGTGCCGCCCGACGCGCCCAGCGCCGACAGCGCCTGCATGTCCATGCCGGCGCAGAAGCCGCGGCCTTCGCCGGTGATGATGATGCCGATGACCGCGTCGTCGTTCTCGGCCTGGGCGACGGCATGCTTCATCTCGGTCAGCATGCGGCGGGTCAGCGCGTTCAGCCGGTCGGGCCGGTTGAACCTGATCTCGGCGACCGAGCCGGTCACCGAATACAGAATCTCCTGATACATCCCTCGAGTCCTTTTCTCTATGCGATCAGATTGAAGCGGGTGCCGCCGATCAGCAGCATGTCCTTGCCGGCGACCCGGCGGCGTTTCTCGGCCTCGCGCAGCACATGCGCCCTGTCGGCGACGGCGATGTCGATGCCGCCCAGCCCTTCGCCGCGTCCGTCCTCGTCCTTCACGAAGCGAATCGTGCCGACGTCGAGCGGTATGGCATGGCCCTCGGTGGGGCGGTCGAGGATGGCGGCCCACCGGGCCGTCAGCGCGGCGGCGTCGGGGGTCTGGATCTCGGCGGCGAGCAGGCCGGTCACCACGCCGGTGCGGCGGGCAGGGCGCCAGTCGCCGCCGGCCGGGTGCCACGAGCCGTCGGGCTGGTCGAAGCCCGGCGCCCAGTCCACCTCGAGGAACGAGCCGCCGGTGTCGCGCGGATGTAGCTGCAGGCCGTCATAGTCGCTGTGCAGGCTCTGGTGGACCGTGCGGATGTCCATCTGTTTTACCCGCGCATCGCGGCCGCGCGGGTCCTCGGTCTGCAGGATCACCATATAGCCGCCGTCGCCGCCGCGCCGGTCAAGGTAGCGTCCGGCGGTGGTGCCGGGCCGGGTGGGGGCGACGACCTCGAGGAACTGGTTGCCGACCGGCACGACGATGTTCTCCAGCCCCCAATTGCCGACGACCGGGTCGCGGTAGGCGACCTGCAGGCCGAAAATGGCCAGCAGATCTTCCTCCACGGACGCCAGCTCGCGCGCCACCAGCGCCAGCTGCCGCAGCTTGTAGCCGTTGCCCGCCACGGTCAGGCCTTCGGCGCGCCAGAGGCATAGGGCTTGAGCGCGGTGGCGATGAACTTGTGGGTCGGCGTCGGGATGCCCAGCTCCTCGCCCCACTTGGCGACGCTGGCGCTCAGCCAGGGCAGCTCCATCTTCTTGCCGCGCTCCAGGTCGATCAGCATGGACGCCTTGGTGCC
>JBKJNE010000435.1:0-2789 GCA_046596015.1 Alphaproteobacteria bacterium | reverse complement strand
CCTTCAAGCCGCTTTCGGGCGATGGCGCGGCGATCCACGGCGGACGGTTCAATCCGAAGGGCGTCCCCGCGCTCTATCTCAGTCTCGACCTGGTCACCGCCGTGCGCGAGGGCAATCAGGGCTTCGCCGGCAAGATCGAACCCTGCGTGCTGTGCAGCTACGAGGCTGATTGCGTGGACATCACCGATCTGCGGACCGACGCCGCCCGCGCGGCCGCGGGTGTCGCGTTCGAGGAGCTGGCGAGCCCGTGGGCGATGCTCGCCCTGGAGCGCAAGCCAATTCCCTCGCAGCGACTGGCCGCCCGGCTGATCGGCGACGGGCAGGCCGGCGTCCTGGTGCCCAGCTTCGCCGTGGGATCTGGACACGACAGCCATAACCTCGTGCTGTGGCGCTGGGGTCCGGCGCTGCCGCACCGGGTCACGGTCCATGATCCATCCGGCAGGCTGCCGAAGTCTCAGCTTTCCTGGGACTGATCGTCGACCGGTTTCGGGATCGCGTGGCGGTTCATCACGCCCATCTGCAGCATGGCGAATACCATAGTCAGCGGCAGGAAGCCGAACAGCTTGAAGCTGACCCAAAATTCCTCCGAGAAATTGCGCCAGATGGCCTCGTTCAGCACGGCGAGGACGGCGAAGAAGATGGCCCAGCGCATCGTGAGGATGCGCCAGCCGGCCTCGTCCATGGGCGGGAAGGCGGCCTCGAACACCACCTTCAGCAGCGAGCGGCCGGCGGCCAGTCCACCGAACAGGATGGCCGAGAACAGCACGTAGATCATGGTCGGCTTCATCTTGATGAAGCGCGGATCGTCGAGCGCCAGCGTCAGCCCGCCGAACACAAGCACGATCACCAGGGTGATGATCTGGCTCATGGGGATGTGCCGGGTCTTCAGCCAGTAGATGGCGATGGCGGCCACGGTCGCGGCCATGAACGCGCCGGTGGCGATGTAGATGTTGCCCTTGAAGTAGGCGGCGAAGAACACCACCAGCGGACCAAGGTCGAGAAGCAGTTTCAATCCGGCGCTCATGCGGCCACTCCAGCGATGGTGTCGGCGAATTCACGGGCGTCGAACGGCTGCAGGTCCTCGATGCTCTCGCCGACGCCGATGGCGTGGATCGGCAGCCCGAATTTCTCGGCGCAGGCGACGAGGACGCCGCCGCGCGCGGTGCCGTCCAGCTTGGTCATGATCAGGCCGCTGATCTGCGCCACGCCGAGGAACACCTCGACCTGCTGCACGGCATTCTGGCCGGTGGTCGCATCGAGCACCAGCAGCGTGTCGTGAGGCGCGGCGGGATCGGCCTTGCGGATGACGCGAATGATCTTGGCCAGCTCCTCCATCAGGCCCTGCTTGTTCTGCAGCCGGCCGGCGGTGTCGATCATCAGCACGTCGATGTTCTGGGCGCGCGCCCGCTCCAGCGCCTCGAAGGCGACGGCGGCGGCGTCCGAGCCGACGGGCTTGGCGATCACCGGCACGCCGTTGCGCTCGCCCCAGACGGCGAGCTGCTCGATCGCGGCGGCGCGGAAGGTGTCGCCCGCGGCCAGCATCACGCTCTTGCCCTGGCCCCGAAACTGGCGGGCGAGCTTGCCGATGGTGGTGGTCTTGCCGCTGCCGTTGACGCCGACGACCAGCAGCACATGCGGCCGGTTGGCGGGATCGATGACCAGCGGCCGGGCCACCGGGATCAGGGTCTGCGCCACCACGCTGGCCAGCGTGCGGCGGACCTCGTCGTCGGAGACTTCCTTGTCCAGGCGGGTCCGGCCCAGCTCCTGGGTAACGCGCGCGGCGGTCGCCACGCCGAAGTCGGCCATGATCAGCACGTCCTCGAGCTCGTCGAGTGTCGCGGCGTCCAGCTTGCGCTTGCCGCTGAGGACGCCGGTGGTGAACAGGCCGGTGATGCCGTCGGAAACCGAGTTGGTGCTTTTCTTCAGGCCGTCCTTGAGACGGCTGAACCAGCCCTTCTTTTCGGGTTCGCTCACGCGGCGAGCCGTCCGGTCAGGGAATTGCCGTCGCGGCCGGTGACGCGGGCGCGCACGATGCCGTCGGCGGCGCCCTCGATGACGATGGGCGCGAAATGCTGGGTGTGGCCGATGCTGTCGCCGGCCTCGACCTTCTCCACCAGCACCTCGGCCTCGCGGCCCTGCTGGCGGGCGAAGAAGGCGTCGCGCCGCTGCTCGCCGCGCAGCCGCAGAATGCCCGCGCGCTCGCGGATCACGTCGCCGCGCAGCTGCGGCATGCGCGCGGCGGGCGTGCCGGGGCGGGCCGAATAGGGGAAGACGTGCAGGAAGGTGATGCCCGCTTCGTCGACGCAGGCCAGGGTGTTGGCGAACATGGCCTCGGTCTCGGTCGGGAAGCCGGCGATGATGTCGGCGCCGAACACCACGTCCGGCCGCCGCGTGCGCACCGCGTCGCAGAACTCGACGGACTGCCGGCGGGAATGGCGGCGCTTCATCCGCTTGAGGATCATGTCGTCGCCCGCCTGCAGGCTGAGATGCAGGTGCGGCATCAGCCGGGGCTCGCCGGCGATCAGCTCCATCAGCACCGGGTCGACCTCGACCGAATCGATGGACGACAGCCGAAGGCGCGGCAGCCCGGGCACCGCAATCAGGATCTTGGCGCACAGCGTGCCGAGGCCGGGCGCGCCCGGCAGGTCGGCGCCGTAGGAGGTGATGTCGACGCCGGTCACCACCACCTCGCGGTAGCCGCTGTCCACCAGCAGCTTAACCTGCTCGACCACGGCGCCCATGGGCACGCTGCGCGAATTGCCACGGCCATAGGGGATGATGCAGAAGGT
>JBKJNE010000434.1:0-4226 GCA_046596015.1 Alphaproteobacteria bacterium | reverse complement strand
ACCCCCGTTCGAAAGAGCGGGGATTTTCTTTGTGGCCTCAGGGGCGTTGCCGATGCAGGAACCCTGCCCCCTACCGCATCGCCCGCGCAAAGGCCGTGGCGATGCGCATCGGCGCCGCCGGTCGCGCATACATCCGCGTCATGTAGGTCTGCAGCCGGGGAAAGTCGCCGAGGAGCAGCGCCTCGTTCGCCCAGTCGAGGGTGTAGGCCAGCGCGAAGTCGGCGACGGTGGCGTGGTCGCCGACCACGAATTCGCGGCCATGCAGATGCTCGTCGAGTACCGTCGCCATGGGCGCGAAGTCCTCGGCCGCCATCTCGACATCGGTAGGCTGGCGCTTCTCTTCGGGATAGAGGTTGGTGTTCCGGGCGATCCGCCACAGCGGCTGCTCCAGCTCGGTGGCCGTGAACATGATCCATTTGTAGAACTCGGCGCGTTGCTTTAGGTCGGCGGGGATGAAGCCCCTCTCGGGAAATTTCTCGGCCAGGTAGATGACGATGGCCATGGACTCGGTCAGCACGAGGTCGCCGTCGACCAGCACCGGCAGCTTGCCGGCTGGGTTGATCTGCAGGAACGCGGGCTGCTGGTGCTCGCCCTTCATCATGTTGACCGTGACCGCCTCGAACGGGACATTCAGCTCCTGCAGCGCCCAGCGCACGCGGATCGAGCGGGTCGGCCCGAATTCGTAGAGTTTCATGGCATCCTCCGGTTCATCCCCCTAAACACTATCCCTACGCCGCGTCACGGACACAACAAGGGAGATCGCCATGACGTTCCTTCGCCTCTTCACCGCCGCCGTCGCCATCCTGCTCGCGGGCGGCGAGGTCGCGCGCTGGTGGGGACAGCCGCGCTTCCTGCCGCTGGCGTTCGACGAGCTGCTGGTGGCGGCGGGGATGCTGTGGGCGGCGGCGGCGGGACTCAGGATCGGCCTGACAACCGCCTGGGGCGCGTTCTGCGGCCTTACGCTGTCGCTGCTGGTGCCGACGCTCGATCACATGCTTCATGGCCCGACGAAGGAGAGTGCGGGGTTCTATGCCACCATGCTGGCGATCATGCTGGCGGTCGGGCTCGGCGCGCTGCTAACCGCGCTGCGGCTCACTCGGGAACCTTCGCCCGCACGGTGAATCGGCCGTCGGAGGGCCGCCGCTGGTATCGGGCATCGCCGATAACGACATCGGCCGCGCCGGGGCGCCGGTCGATCTCGGCGAAAGGCAGGCGCGACCAATAAAGGAAATCGGCCACCTTCTTGTCCTGCGCCCGCGCCTTGGGGATGGCGGGATCACCCATGTTGGTCGGCACCAGCTCCGGCTCCAGCGTCAGCAGCGGCTCGGGCCGCCAGCGCAGCTCGCCGAAGCCATAGGCATCGCCGGTGCTGAAAACGATATCGCGACGCAACGGATCGAACGGCGCCGGGCTCGCGAGTACGCTCCGTGGCTCACCCATACCGCGCGCCTCGACCTCTCGCGCCACGTACCGTTCCGCCGCCGCGCTGGCCGCACCCATGCCGCCCGAATAGGCGGCGACGAAGGCCAGCGCCACGGCGGCGGGCTTCCACGTCCCTGCCCCGCCCCGCTTCTCCCTGCGCCGCGACAGCCAGATTCCCAGGCCGAGCGACGTCCAGACCAGCAGGTCGATGATGAACAGCGCGTCGCCATAGAACCAGCGGTCGGAGAACGGCATCAGGCAGCGGATGCCGTAGGTGTTGAGGAAGTCGAGCAGCGGGTGCGACAGGATACCGACATAGGCCAATACCAGCACCCAGTCGAAGCGCACTGGCAGCCGGTCCGCCGGCCGCTTGCCGCGCCGCTCCTGCCAGCGGTCGAACGCGACCATGAGCAAGGCGAGCAGCGGCGGCAGCAGCACCAGCGCGATCGGTCCGTGGGTCCAGCCGCGCCGCCACGCCAGGTTCTCGCCGAAGAACAGGCCGATGACGTCGAGGTCCGGCAGGTTGGCCGCGATCATCAGCGTCGCCATGCCGAGCCCGGTTTTCTTCTTCAGCCCGGCCTCGCCCAAGGCGGCGCCGGCCAGCGTGTGTGCTATGTTGTCCATGATATCTTCATGTCCAATCGCGGGAGGAATTATCGATGGACATCTTTGAGCCCCTTCGTTCATATCTCGATATTGTTGAAGACGCACCCACGCATTGCCGCGCAGCCATCGATCAGCGACGAGCCGTCACAAACTGTGACCTCATGGCCCACCTTTACTTCTATAATAGGCGCTCCTTTATCGTCAGTTCCGTAAAGTACAAGCCGGGGAACCCAATCCAGGAGATCGGCGAGCCTACAGTTCTGCCATCCGACGCGAGAGATGACCAACTCGGTCAAGCCGTCTGCGCCCATCTTCTTCTTCATGTTCCTGAAATTCCGGATTTTCGCAAACATAAGCCTAGTGACTGGCCTGCCTTCAAAGCCTCAAAAGCAAGATCGATTACCGAATTCAATAACAAGATCTATTATATTCGTATCGAGACGATGAATCTGATTATGACAATCGAGGCCGCACCGTGTAAGAGTCTGCATCCTGAAATTTGCGCTAAGAGTTTTTCTTCTACTGATCATGAAGAAATTGGCGTCAGGATTCGCGGAGCCGTCGCGGCAGCGATCTCCCTGCGCGATAGTGGTGTGGTCTGAGTTAGTCTAGCGTCTTGCGGTAGCGCAGCAGGGCGATGGTCGAGACGATGCTGAAGATCAGCAGGATCGGCCACAGATTGGGCAGGATGTCCCACATGTCGCTGCCCTTCAGCAGGGTGCCGCGGACGATGCGCAGGAAGTGGGTCAGCGGCAGCACCGAGCCTAGCCACTGGGCCCATTGGGGCATGCCGAGGAACGGGAACATGAAGCCGGACAGCAGGATCGACGGCAGGAAGAAAAAGAACGTCATCTGCATGGCCTGCATCTGGCTGCGGGCGATGGTCGAGAAGGTGTAGCCCAGCGCCAGGTTGGTGGCGATGAACGCGGTAAGCCCCGCGAACAGCGCCACGAACGAGCCCATCATCGGCACGCCGAAGACGAAATGCGCCGCCAGCAGGATGATCGACACCTGCACGAAGCCGATGCCGATATAGGGCGCGATCTTGCCGATCATCACCTCGACGGGCTTCACCGGCATGGCCAGCAGGTTCTCCATGGTGCCGCGCTCGGCCTCGCGGGTCAGGGAGATCGCCGTCATCAGCGTCATGGTCATGGTGAGGATCACGCCCAGCAGCCCGGGCACGATGTTGTAGCGGGTGATGCCTTCCGGGTTGTAGAGCCGGTGGACGACCACCTCGACGGCGGGCTGGCCGCGCCTCTCCTGGGCCATCGGGCCGACCAGGTCGTCGCGCAGGGCATCGTCGACGATCCGGTTGAACGCGCCGACGGCGTTGCTGGCGGCCGACGGATCGGTGGCGTCGGCCTCGATCAGCACCTGGGGCCGCTGGCCGCGCACCAGGTCGCGGCCGAAGTCGGCGGGGAAGGTCACCACGAATGACAGCTCGCCGCGCTGGAGCCCTTCCTGCGCCTCGGCCTCGCTGACCGTGTCCTTCTCGAAGTGGAAGTATTCCGAATTGCGCATGCCCGCGAGGATGTCGCGGGTATAGGCGCTGGGATTGGGCGCGATGATCGCGGTGGGAAGCTGCTTGGGGTCGGTGTTGATGGCGAAGCCGAACAGAATGAGCTGCATGATCGGGATGCCGACCATCATGCCGAAGGTCAGCCGGTCGCGGCGGAGCTGGATGAACTCCTTGATCAGGATGGCCTTGATGCGGCTGCCCCCACTCATCTTGCTCATGAGCGCGCCTCGCCATGCTGGCTCATCAGCCGGATGAACACGTCCTCCAGGCTGGTCTCTCCGGGTGCGATCTCGAGGCCCGGACGGCCGGCGTAGCGGTCCACGGCGGCGCGCAACGCGGCGGCATCCGAGCCCACCACATGCAGCGTGGTGCCGAACTGGGCGACCTGCTCGACGCCGGGCTGGCGGCGCAGCTCGTCGGCCAGCGCGCCGTTGGCGACGCCGCGGATCACCCAGGTGGTCAGGCCGGACTGGGCGATCACCTCCTCGACGGTGCCACGCGCCACCACCTTGCCGTAGGAGATGTAGAGGATGCGGTGGCAGCGCTCGGCCTCGTCCATGTAATGGGTGCTGACCAGCACCGTCAGCCCCTCGTCGGCGAGCTGGTGGATCTGGTCCCAGAACTCGCGGCGCGCCTGCGGGTCGACGCCGGCGGTGGGCTCGTCGAGCAGGAGCAG
>JBKJNE010000320.1:0-7140 GCA_046596015.1 Alphaproteobacteria bacterium | reverse complement strand
GAACGCTGATTAACCGGCGACACCCGGCGGCCGCCGTCTCTATAGTTGATGCAGCCGACACCGTGGGAGGGGGCTTCATGGACGCCTATGTTTATCCGGGCATCGTCAGCAGCCTGGCGCTGCTGGTCTGCTACTACACCTTGCTGCGATCGGGAATGGCCCGGCGCCGCTTCAAGATCGAACCGCCCGCGCACAGCGGCCCCGAAGAATATGAACGCTATGTCCGGGTCCATCAGAACACGGTGGAGCACTTGGTGCTGTTCCTGCCCGGCCTGTGGCTCTTTTCCTACGCCGTGGACCCGGTCTGGGGAGCCGCCATCGGCGCGACCTGGCTGCCCGGCCGCCTGTTTTACGCCCACGGCTACTACAGGTCGGCGCCCGCGCGCCGGCCCGGCCTGCTGGCCAGCATGCCGGCGATCTATATCCTCGTGCTGGGCTCGCTCGTCGGCTTCGTGATCAAGCTCCTCCAGGGTTGAAACCGCGATCACCATGAGCCGCGCACCCGTTGTCCAGATACTGCGGACCTATTGCGGACCCAGCGTCTACTCCCGGTATCCTCCGATCTTGTGGACGCTTGACGTCGATCCCGGCGCGGCGCCGATGCTGGCGGACGCGGCTGCGGCCGCGTTCAGCGCCACCTATCCTCAAGCCGAGACGTCGTTCGCGGGGGCAGCCGACCCTGTCCTTGGAACGATGCGGCGAAAGCGTCACGGCGGTCGGCTTTCCCGTCGACCGCTGCCAGTTGACCGTCCTGGGCGGAGACCTGCCGTCCCATGGCCTCATGCACGCACTGGCCGCCCGTTGCTCCGAGCGCGTTGTCGACGTCTGCGGGGCCGTGGGCTGGCCGGACCCGGAAACCATCGACGCGCTGATATCGGTATTGGACCGCAGTGACATCGGCTGGCAATCAGGGCCTGCCTCCGATCAAGACGAATTGTGGCGCAATTAGTGCAATTTTTAGACAAAAAGATACATTTGCCTTAATTATAGCCCAAGCGTAGCCCTAGTCTTGACGAAGTCCGACAAAAGGCCGGGGTAGAATGCTGGAGGGCGCAAATCTAGGCGGCTTCAACGCCGTCGGCGCGATCATTTGGGGCGCCGCAGCCTGCGTATCCCTCTACGTGCTGATCACTATCCGCAGCATGCGGATTCTGTTCGGCACCGCGTCCCTCGTGCTGATTGCCCTCGCCGCCTGCCTGCAGGCCGGCTTCATCGATCTCACGGACCTCGACATCACGTCCATCGACAGCAGCCAGCTGCTGCTGACGCTCAGCAGTATTCCCATGCTGCTGTCCGTGCTGCTGGCCGCCCAGTACCGGCAGCAGCGCAGCATCCAGGAAACCGCGCTCGGCAATTCCATCAGCGGCGTCGCCATCGCCGGCCTGGACGGCAAGCTCCAGTACGCCAACGGCTCGTTTCTCACGCTGGTGGGCGCGAACGGGCTCAAGGATGTGCTGCGTCATCACGCCCACGAGTTCTTTCTCGATACCGAAAGAGCCCAGGAAATTCTGGGAATTATCCGCGACAAGGGCAGTTGGCGGGGCGAGATCATCATCCGGCGCGCCGACGGCAGCAGCAAGGAGGTCGACCTCCACGCCTCGCTGACCCGCGATTCCGCTGGCGTACCCACCGCCATCATCGGCTCCTTCGCCGACATGAGCCACAGCCGCGAGAAGGAACGGCAGCTGCGCTTCAGCAACTCGCTGCTCACCAACCTGGTCGAGAGCGCGCCGATCTTGCTCTGGACGGCCGATCCCGGCGGCGAGATCGGCCTCGTCTGCGGCCGCGGCTTCGATCGCATCAAGCAACTGGCCGATGAAGGCGTCGGCGTCGCCCGACCGGCGCCAGGCACGTCGATCTACGAGCTGTTCCACAACGTGCCCGACATCAGGCGGTACGTGGCGCGCGTGCTGGTCGGCAAGCCGGCGCGGTTCGAATGGCAATGCAGCGATTCGGTGGTGTTCGAGGCGCAGATCAGCCCGCGCCACGGCCCCGGCGGCACGATCACCGGCCTCGTCGGCGTGGCGCTGGATGTCTCCACGCGCATCGCCGCTGAACACGCGCTCAAGCGGAACCTCAAGCGCCAGGTCGAGATCGAGCAGCGGCTCGACCGGGCCCAGCGGCTGGAAGCCGTAGGCCGCATGACCGGCGGCGTCGCCCATGATTTCAACAATCTGCTGACCACGATCCTCGGCAACATCGACCTCATCGTCGAGCGGGTCGAGAAGGACACAGAGTTGAAGCTCTACGCCGAATCCGCAGCGCGGGCGGCCGAACGCGGCTCCGAACTTACGCAGCGGCTGCTCACCTTCTCGCGCCAGCAGGCGCTCCGTCCACGCCCGATCGACATCCACACGCTGCTGGACGACCTGACCGGCATGCTGAAACGCACACTGCCCGAAAACATCACCATCGCCCGGGATTTCGACACGGAAACGGTGCGCGCCACCATCGATCCCGGCCAGCTCGAGAACGCCATCCTCAATCTTGCGCTCAACGCCCGCGACGCCATGCCCGGAGGCGGCATACTGACCGTCTCGACGCGCGCCAACCCGCGGCGTCCGGCCCGCAATCCTGGCCTGCACGCATGCCAGGATGAACGCCTGGTCGCCATTGCCGTCAGCGACACCGGAACGGGCATGAGCCAGGAAGTGCTGGAGAAAGCGTTCGAGCCGTTCTTCACGACCAAGAAGGGCGAGATGTCCGGTGTCGTCGGCTCTGGCCTGGGGCTGAGCATGGTTTATGGGTTCGCGGCCCAGTCGGATGGGCATGTCGAGATCGAGAGCATCCCTGGGAAGGGCACCACGGTGACGCTGTTCCTGCCCTTCGCCGAAGACCTTGTGGGACATACCGAGGACAAGATGACCGACTTGCATGAGATTCAGGAAGGCAGCGACAGGATCATGGTCGTCGAGGACGATCCCGACGTCCGCCAGTTCATCGTCAACGCGCTCAAGCGCCTCGGCTATTCGGTGGTGTCCGCTGAGAACGGGCCCGAGGCCATGCAGGTCGCCCATGAGGCCGGCAAGATCGACCTGCTGATTTCCGATGTGGTGCTGCCCGGCGGCATGACCGGCCCGGACGTCGCCGACCGGTTCCTGGAGATATTCCCCCAGGGTAAGGTGCTGTTCACCTCGGGCTATATCGGCGACGACTTGGCGATGCGCTCACGGCTGGAAGCCGACGTCGAACTGCTGTCGAAGCCCTACACGCTCCAGACCCTGGCCGCCAAGGTGCGCACCGTGCTCGATCCCATGCTTCACTGAGATACTCCGGCGATTACCGAAGGCCGTTCCGTCAGGCCCGAACCCTCGGAAGGGCCTCATTCCCGGTTCAGGCCGTCTCTTCGAACAACTCCCGCCCGATCAGCATTCGCCGAATCTCGCTGGTGCCGGCGCCGATCTCGTAGAGTTTGGCGTCACGCAACAGCCTTCCGGTCGGATAGTCGTTGATGTAGCCGTTGCCGCCGAGCGCCTGGATCGCTTCCAGCGCCATCCACGTCGCCTTCTCGGCGGCATAGAGGATGCATCCGGCCGCGTCCTTGCGCGTCGCCTCGCAGCGGTCGCAGGCCTGGGGGACGGCGTACACATAAGCCCGGCAGGCGCTCCACGTGCTGTACATGTCGGCGATCTTCCCCTGTATCAGCTGGAACATGCCGATCGGCTGGCCGAACTGCTCGCGCTGGTGCACATAGGGCAGCACCGCGTCCATGCAGGCGGCCATGATGCCCAGCGGACCGCCCGACAGCACCACCCGCTCATAGTCCAGCCCCGACATCAGCACCTGGACGCCCTGGCTCTCCTCGCCCAGCACGTTCTCGAACGGGACCTCGCAATCCTCGAAGATCAGCTCGCAGGTGTTGGAGCCGCGCATCCCCAGCTTGTCGAGCTTGGCGCCGCTGGAGAACCCGGCCATGCCCCGCTCGATCAGGAATGCGGTGATGCCCTTCGGCCCCGCCGATGGATCGGTCTTGGCATAGACCACCAGAACGCCGGCGTCCGGTCCATTGGTGATCCACATTTTGGCGCCGTTGAGCACGTAGCGGTCGTTGCGCTTGTCGGCTCGCAGCCGCATGGACACCACGTCCGAGCCCGATCCTGGCTCGCTCATGGCCAGCGCGCCGACCACGCTGCCGTCGATCAATCCCGGCAGATAGCGGCGCTTCTGCTCCGGCGTGCCGTTGCGCACGATCTGGTTGACGCACAGGTTGGAATGGGCGCCATAGGACAGGCCCACGCTAGCCGACGCCCGGGAGATCTCCTCCATGGCGATCACGTGCGCCAGGTAGCCCAGCCCGGCGCCGCCGTCGGCCTCCGGCACGGTGATCCCCAGCACGCCGAGCGCGCCGAGCTTGGCCCAGAGGTCGGCGGGAAATTCGTTGCGCGCGTCGATGGCGGCGGCGCGTGGCGCCAGCTCCTGCGCGGCGAAGCGCCGGACGTTGTCGCGCAGCATGTCGATGTCTTCGCCATGGCCGAAATTCAGCGCCGGCAGTGCCATGAGACGGGCTCCCGTTGGTCTTTCGGCAGGCTAGCGCGAAACCCGTCCCGCCGACAGCCCATCAACCGCCAAACATGTGCCCCGCCTTCAGCAGGACCATCGCGCCGAGCGCCATGAAGATGCAGGCGGCGGCGATCCTGATCGCCCGCAGCGGCAGCCGGGATGCCGCCGCCTCGCCCACCAGCACCACCGGCACGTTCGCCAGCATCATGCCCAGCGTCGTGCCCGCCGTGACCCAGGCGAGGCTCTGGTACTTCGCCGCGAGCGCCATGGTCGCGATCTGGGTCTTGTCGCCGATCTCCACCAGGAAGAACGCCACGAGCGTCACCAGGAACGCGCTGGCGCCTGTCGTCCGCTGGCGCTCGGTCTCTTCCAGCGTATCCGGCTTGAGCGCCCACAGGCCCATCAGGATGAACGAGGCGCCCAGCACCCACTGGAACACGTCGCCGCGCAGCCAACTCGCCAGCGCCATGCCCGCCAGCGCCGCCAGCGCGTGATTGGCCAGCGTCGCCGCGAGGATTCCCAGGATGACCGGCACGGGCTTGCGGAAGCGGGCCGACAGCAGCAGAGCGAGAAGCTGCGTCTTGTCGCCGATTTCGGCGACGGCGACGACACCTGCGGAGACGAGGAAGGATTCCATGACTATTCCCTGGGCCGGGGCACGAACCATGATCCGGCGACCGCCCGACCCATGATCGGGGCGCCGAACCCATAGTCTCGCCATGCCCGTGGGCCGGAGGCGCCATGGCCGAAGCCAAGTCTGTTGACACATCCCCTCCTGCGATGGAGGCGGCTACTCCCAGTGGATGCGCGGCACAGTACCGCAGCGTCAGCTGCTCGGCAACCGCTCGGATGGCCTGCATGCGGTGCATTCGGACTGGGACAACCGGATGCACCAAATCGCTAGCCTGCGCGCGCGTTCGCTCCATGTCAGGGCTGTTACGCCTGAAAAAGGGGGAGAGCCATGTCATCGCCGGTCTACAAGAAGATCACGCTCGTCGGCACCTCGCGCCAGAGCATCGAGGGCGCCGTCCAGAACGCGGTCGCGACAGCCGCGAAATCCTTGAGGCACCTGTCCTGGTTCGAGATCAGCCAGGTCCGCGGCCACATCGCCGACGGCAAGATCGACAGCTACCAGGTCGAGGTCGCGATCGGCTTCAGCCTGGAGGGACAGGAAGAAGCCGTGCACATCATGACGGCGCTTTAGCCCGTCAGTAGGGAACGGTCTGGACCATCGACGGCCGCTGGGCGAAGGCGTCATACCAAGCCTTCAACGCGGGCCGGGTCTTGTGCCATGCGTCGTCCGGGAAGCGGAAGTCCAGATAACCCAGCGCACAGGCGACGGCAATAGTACCGATATTGACGCCGTCCAATCCCGCCACGTCCTTCTCCAGCGCGTCCAGCACCTGCCGGATCGACCGTTCATAGGCAGCAATGCGTGACGGTGACTGCTGCCGCTCGGGACGCAGTACCTCACCGCGCCGCGGCACCGCCGCGTCCATGATGCCGTCGCCCAGCGCCTGCAGCTTCAGCACCCGCCAGCGCTCCGGCCCCGGCGGCGGGAAGAAGCCACCGCCATGGGTCGTGTCCAGGTACTCGCAGATCACCGGGCTGTCGAACAGCACCTCGCCATTGTCCAGCTCCAGAGCCGGCACTCGGTGGATCGGGTTGATCCTGCCATAGCTCGAGTCCGCCGCCGCGGCGTCGGCGATCATCATTTCGAGCGGCACACCCAGCTCGACGGCGAGCGCGCGGACCTTGCGCACATAGGGCGATGCGGGCGAGGCATGGACTTTCATCGGTGGCTCCTGTCTTGAAACGAGCCGCAGAGTGACCCCTGCGCCGGACACTGGCAAGCGTCAGTGGAAGAACCGGCCCTTGTCCAGGAATGCTTCGGGCCGCTCGACCGGCGTGTCGGTCAGCAGCGTCAACCACACGTTGATCTCCTCGACTTTCTGCGCGATCAGGTGAATGACCCCTTCGGCGCTTTCCACCTTGCCTTCGCAAACCATCAGCCGCGCCGTAAGGGTCGGTCTGCGATACTTCTCATAAATACCTGGAAAAACCACCAGATTCGCCACACCGGTCTCGTCTTCCAGTGTGATGAACATCACGTCCTTGGCCGTACCCGGT
The DNA here is from genome assembly GCA_046596015.1 of Alphaproteobacteria bacterium. Lineage (GTDB taxonomy): Bacteria > Pseudomonadota > Alphaproteobacteria > SMXS01 > SMXS01 > RI-34. Next base: position 510 of record JBKJNE010000320.1, on the reverse strand, counting down.
CGCTGTCGCGCCAATACCACGCCGGCCACCCGGATGCGGCTGCCATTGCGCGCTTTTGCCAGGTCGGAGGTCGGCTTGATGCCGATACTCGCCAGCCGCTCGCGCAGCAGCGCCACCGGATGCTGCTTCAGGGAAAGCTGCGTCGTCTGGTAGTCGGCGATGACGTGCTCGCCCAAGCCCATGTCCGGCAGATGCGGTTCCCTCTCCACCCGGGCGTCGTGGTCCAGCGCCTCGAACAGCGGCAGCGGCCTGGTCTCGGTCAGCCGCTTCACCGCCCACCCCGCCTGCCGCCGGCCCAACCCCAGCGACTGGAACGCATCCGCCTCGGCCAGCCGCACCAGCGTGCGAGGCTGCAGCCCCGCCTTCTGCCACAGGTCGAACGGCGACCGGTAGCCGCTGCCTCGATGCGCCACCAGCTTCTCCGCCTCGGCTTTGGCCAATCCCTTGATCTGGCGCAGCCCCAGCCGCAACGCGGGACGCGAACCATCGACCGGCTCCAGCGTGCAGTCC
>JBKJNE010000166.1:0-6015 GCA_046596015.1 Alphaproteobacteria bacterium | reverse complement strand
GCGGTCGACCACCTGCTTGGTGTTGCGTGCCGACGCCTGCGCGCGGCTGAGCGCGCCCACCGCCTGGTCGTAGGCCGCCTGCTTCTCGCGCGGGTCGATCCGGAACAGCGGCGCATCCGCCTTGACGTCGGTGCCTTCCTGGTAGAGCCGGCGCTCAATGATTCCATCGACGCGCGCCCGCACCTCGGCCGTGCGGACCGCCTGCACCCGCCCGGGCAGTTCCACCACGCGCGGAACCTCCACCAGCTTGACGGTATAGATCTTCACCTCCGGCGGCGGCGGCGGCGGCGGGCCGTTGTCGCCGCATGCGGCCAGCCCGCCGGCGATCGCCATGGCCATCAGCGCGAGGCGGCTTTTGACTGCCTGCTTGAACACGCAATTCTCCCGAAACAGTGAACGCCGACGACAGCCGGGCCACCCGTAAATGGATCAGGCGGCAACCGCGTCAACGGCGTGTATGTCTCTGATTTTGATTGAACGACGAAACGAACCAGTTGTTTCTTCGCATGTGCAATATGTGTAATATGGGTTACACTTGATGTCAATCCATCGCCGCCAGACCGTTTGCGACGGGACAGCCATGACGAAACACGGGGGCTCGACCACCGGTGACCCCCGCCGCGAACTGCGGCGCGACGCCATGCTCGACGCCGCCCGCGCCCTGTTCCTCGAACAGGGATACGACGCGGTGAGCCTGTCGGATGTGGTTGCCCGGTCCGGCGGCTCGCTCAGCACGCTCTACGGCCTGTTCGGCAACAAGCGCGGCCTGCTGAAGGCGGTCATGCAGTCGCAGTTCGAACGCGATATGCGAAAGCTCGACTCCATTATCGGCCGCGGCAGCACGCCTGCGGAAACGCTGCTCGACATCGCCCTCGGTACCCAGGACTACTTGACCGCGCCCGATATGATCCGCTTCATGCGCTTCGTCATCGGCGAAAGTCTGCGCTCCCCCGAGTTCGGCCAGAAGTTCTTCGAGAACGTCCACCTGCGCTTCCTCGACCGCTACGTCGCCCTGTTCTCCCGCTGGCACGGTGAAGGCCTGCTGACGATTCCGGACGCCAGCCTCGCCGCCCGCCAGTTCATCAGCCTCGTCCTGCACGACCTGCATGTGCGCGCGATCTATACCGGCGGCGACGGCGCCGCCGTCAGCCGCCACGAGGCCGAACAGGCCGTGGCGCTGTTCCTCGCCTACTATCAGCGCTGAATGCAAAACGGGCGGCTCCCGCCACCCGTCCGCTCAAGCCCCGTAGGCCCGGACGTTACTTGCTCATGTACTTGTCGAGCGTGTCGTGGAACGCGCGGATGCGGGACTCCTGGTAGATCGACAGCGTCTCGGCGCCCTTCTCGCTGGCCAGCATGCCTTCGTGCTGCGCCCTGAGATTACCGGTGTCCTGGTCGAACGTGATCTGCGACAGCGGGAATGCCGCAAGCTCCTTGACGTCCACATACTGCATCGCTTCCGGGATCTTCACCATCTGCGCCGGATCGGGCCGCAGCTGCCCCTTCGGCACCGGCCGCATCATCAGCACCTCGAAGGTGCAGCGGTTCGGGTCGTGCTTGATCGGCTTGACCCGGTGGATCGAGCGCAGCGCCATGCCGGTATAGAGGAAGATGTTCGGGAACAAATTGTACTTGATGGAATCGATCATCTCGGCGTCGCTGTAGCTCGAGGTGTCCATCCCGAAACCGTCGGCCATCGCCTTGCGCACCTGCTTGGCCATGGCGTTGCGCGCCGACTGGCCTTCCTCCAGCGTCACCGACTTGCCGTCCGGCGAACGGCCGCCCAGCAGCACCCGGTCGATGCGTTCCTGCTCGCTGATCGTCTTCTTTGCCGCCGGGCTCGGTACGGCCAGCGCGCAGAGGTCGCGGGTCACATGGTCGTCGAACACGTCGTGCTGCATGTTCCAGTCGCCCACCACCTGGGTAAGCTCCGGATGGACCAGCGGCGTGTGATAGGCCTCCATGAAGGCCTCCTGCGCCGTCTTCCAGTTGCAGCACAGCTCCTTCTCCAGGTGCATGAACAGGTACCAGTCGGTCCACGGCCAGTCCTTAAAATGATCCGGCAGCACCCCGAGATACTCGGGCAGCGATGGCGCGTCCTTGTCCATGTTGATGAACACCAGGCCGTTCCACGCGTCCACCTGCGCTTCCGGCAGGCGGTTCTTCCCGTAATCCAGGTGTGGGAACTCCCATGCGCACGGCACCTCGTTCAGCGTGCCGTCCAGGTTCCAGGTCCAGCCGTGATAGGGGCACTGGATATTGGCCGACCAGCCACTGCTCTCCGACGGCTTCAGCTTGGTGCCGCGGTGCAGGCAGGAATTATGATAGGCCTTCAGCGCGCCGTCGTCGGCACGGACCACCACGATGGAATGATGGCCGATGTCGTAGACCAGATAGTCGCCCGGCTCGGCGACCTGGTCCTCGCGGCAGACATACTGCCAGACCTTCTCCCACATCTTCTTCATCTCGAGGTTGAAGAAGTCCTGGCTGATGTACTTGTTGAACGGGATGTCGTCGCGGCTCTGCGGCGGATTGGACTGGGCGACGAGCACGTCCTTGATGACGCCGCCGTCCGAGCGCATGATTTCCTGGAAGGTGGGCGCCCCCGGGCAACGCGGAATCTCGGTTTTCGCCTGGACGTTCATGGCACCCATCTCCCCATGGCTGAAAGCGTGCGGGCCGGCCGCACCGGCTTCCGAGCATACTTGAAGGTAGCACCGCGCCAGCGCGGCGACAAGTAGATAATTATACCATGATATATTTAATTCATCAGTCCGCGACTGCGCTCGGCGCGGCGACGCCTTCGGCCTTCGGCTTCCTGGGAATCCACAGCATCACCATCAGCGCGAGGCTCGCCCAGCCCGAGATCCACGACAGATCCGTGGTCGACAGCAGATAGGCCTGCGACACCATCTCGCGCACCAGCGTGCCCACCGCCTGCGTATCGGTCAGTCCCAGATCGCGCAGCACCGACATGGCGTGGCGCAGCGCCGGGTCGTAGGCGCTGGAGCTTTCCGCCAACCGGCTCTGGTGCAGGATCTCGCGCCGGTCCCAGAACGTGACCGCGATCGAGGCGGCGATGCCGCCGCCGGTGATGCGCGCGAAGTTCATGATGCCCGAGCCCGACGGAATTTTCTCCGGCGGCAGCCCCTGCACGGTGATCGACACGATCGATATCATGAACGTGCTGAGCGCCACGCCCTGCACCAGCAGCGGCAGCGCGAAGTCGAAGAAGCTGGCGTCGGTCGTATAGTGCGAGCGCATGAAGAACGAGATCGCGAACATCAGGAACGCGAACGACGCGCCCCAGCGCATGTCGGCCCGCGCCATCAGCTTGCTCGCCAGCGGCGACAGGATCAGCGCCACCAGCCCGCTCGGCGCCGCGATCAGCCCCGCCCAGGTCGCCGTGTAGCCTTCCTGCGTCTGCAGCCACAGCGGCAGGATGACCAGGTTCGAGAAGAACAGCATGTAGCCCAGGCAGAAGGCCGCCGTGCCCACGGAAAAGCTGCTGATCCGGAACAGGTGCAGATCGACGATCGGATGGGCGTCGGTCCATTCCCAGACGATCCACGCCGCGCAGGCCACCGCCGACACCACCGCCAGGATGACGATCGTATTGGACGAGAACCAGTCGGCGTTCTTGCCCGTATCCAGCATGATCTGCAGCGATCCGACCCAGACGATCAGCAGCAGCAGGCCGATCACGTCGATCGGCAGCTTGCGGATCACCGTCTTGTAGTCCCACAGGTTGCGCCAGACGATGAACGCGCTGATCAGCCCCACCGGGATGTTGATAAGGAAGATCCATGACCAGTGGTAATTGTCCGAGATCAGCCCACCCAGGATCGGTCCACAGATCGGCGCGATCAGCGTCGTCATCGACCAGATGATCAGCGCCGTGCCGCGCCGGTGCGGCGGAAAGATCATCAGCAGCAGCGCCTGGGAGCCCGGTACCAGCGGACCGGAAACCGCGCCCTGGATCACCCGGAACACCACCAGCCCGCTCAGGCTCCACGCCAGTCCGCAGAGCAGCGACGCGACTGTGAACAGCAGCATCGAGAAAACGAACACTTTCACCGCGCCGTAGCGCCCCATCAGCCAGCCGGTCAGCGGCAGCGCGATGCCGCTGGCGATGGCGAACGAGGTGAGGATCCAGGTGCCCTGGTCGGCGCTGGCGCCCAAATCGCCGGCGATGGTCGGAATCGACACGTTGGCGATGGTGATGTCGAGCACCTGCATGAAAGTGCCCATGGCCAGCGCGATCGAGGTGACGCCCAGCTTTAGTCCGGTAAGCGCTTTCGCCTGCCCCGGCGGCTCGGAGCTCACTTCCCGTCCCCGCCATTCGCGGCAATCGTCTCGGCGATCATCGCCTCCACGTCCGGACCCACGTCATCGACCGGCTTGGACGGGATCGGCGCATGCCGCACCTCCGCCGCGATCACCTGGCCTGACGTGTCCTTGATATCGACGGTCGCCCGCACCGACAGGCCGATGCGCAGCGGATGCTTCCTGACCTCCTCGGGATCGAGCAGGATGCGCACCGGCACCCGCTGGACGATCTTGATCCAGTTGCCCGACGCGTTCTGCGGCGGCAGCAGCGCGAAGGCGCTGCCGCTGCCCGCCGAGAAGCCGGCGACCTTGCCGTGATAGGTCACGTCGCCGCCATAGATGTCCGCTTCCAGCTCGACAGGCTGGCCCACCCGCATGTCGGTGAGCTGCACTTCCTTGAAGTTGGCATCGACCCAGACCTCCGACAGCGGCACCACCGCCATCAGCGGCTCGCCCTGCCTGACGTGCTGGCCCACCTGCACCGTCCGTTGGGCGACGGTGCCGTCCAGGGGCGCGATGATCCGCATATGCGACACGAACAGCGCCGCCTGCCGCACCTTGCCGGCCGCCGCCAGCACCAGCGGGTTGTCCGCCACGCCGGTGCTGCCCAGCATCGCCAGAGTCGAGTTGAGCTGCTCGCGCGCCACCGACACCTGGGCGCGCAGCTCGGCCGCCTCGTCGCGGGCGTTGTCGATGTCCTCGCGCGCCACCGCGCCGTCGGCGCCCAGGTCGGCACGCCGTTTGTAGCTGGCGTCGGCACGCTGGGCCTCCGCCTCCCGCTGCCGGATCAGCGCCCTCAGCTCGTTGGCCCGCGAAAACTGCGCGCGCACGTCGCGCACCGTGCGCGCCAGCTCGGCCCGCGCGGTCGCCATCTCGATATTGGCCCGCGCCGGGTCCAGGTCGACCAGCAGCTGGCCGCGCTTGACCGTCTGAGTGCTGTCCACGTGGATCGCCAGCACCGTCGCATTCTCCAGCGAGGTGACCGCCACCACGTCGCCGCTCACATAGGCGTCGTCCGTGCTCTCGTAGTGGGACAGGTAGATCAGCCAGTAGGCGCCATAGGCGATCAGGCCCAGCACGACGACGATCCCGATGAGTGTCAGGCCGCGGCGGCGGTTGGTTTCAGGGGAAGCCATCTCGTCACTCCCTCACGGCGGGCAGCCCCGCCGCTTGCGTTTCTGTTTGCCCCGGCGGCGTAAAATCGCCGCCAACCGCGATAAGCAGCTTCACCCGGTCCACCGCCTGCTGGGCGTTGAGCACGGCAAGCTGCCGCCGTGCCTCCAGCAACTGCGTCTCGGCGGTCAGCACCGCCAGGTAGGTCGACAGCCCGGCGCCATACCGCCGTTCGGCCAGCGCGAAGGCCTGTTCGGCCGCATCGAGCGCCTTGGCCTGGTCCACCAGCTCGATCCGCAGCGAGTCGATCCCCGACAGCCGGTCCGCCACCTGCTGCACCGCCGATACCACCGCGCCGTTATAGCCGGCGATGGCGATGTCGATCTCGGCGACCGCGCCCTCGTAGTTCGGCTTCAGCCGCGCATCGAACAGCGGCAGGTGCACCGCCGGTCCGGCGCCGTAGACCCCCGCGCCGCCGCTCAACAGATGGCTCAGCCCGATGGCCTGGAAGCCGGCGAACGCCGCCAGGTTGACGTTCGGATAGAACGCCGCCTTCGCCGCCTTCTGCCCCGA
>JBKJNE010000083.1:0-3408 GCA_046596015.1 Alphaproteobacteria bacterium | reverse complement strand
GAAGAACTCAAACGCGCGGTTGTGCGCGTCGAACACCATCTCCTGGGTTTCTCTGGGGTACCCGATCAACCGCATCGGCGATCTCGCGCCATGGAACCTGCGCCCCGACAACGCCTGACGCGCGTCAAGCCGTACGACCCGCAGCCGTCGGTGGACGCTTACCGAAATCCAGCTCGTCGCCCTGGAAAAGGCCAAGGCTGACAAAGAAGCCCACGGCGAGTTCGACAGTGAACATCCCGGCTACTGCCTGGCGCAGGACACCTTCTACGTCGGCACCCTGAAGGGGGTCGGCCGGATCTACCAGCTGACGGTGATCGACACCTATTCGAAGGTCGGTTTCGCCAAGCTCTACACCCGCAAGACGCCGCTGACCGCGGCCGACATCCTCAACGACCGCGTGATCCCCTTCTTTGACGATCAGGGGATCCGCATCGACCGCATGCTGACCGATCGCGGCACCGAGTTTTGCGGCGCCCATGACCGGCACGAGTATGAGCTCTACCTGGCCGTCGAAAACATCGACCACACCCCGGACCAAGGTGAGGAGCCCACAGACCAATGGTAAGCGTCCACCGACGACTGCGGGTCTTCCGGCTTGAAGCGCGTCAGGCGTTGTTGGGCTTCAGGTTCCAGGGTGCGAGATCGCCGATGCGGTTGATCGGGTGTGCGGCGATGCGGTCGAGCAGGATGCGGAGATAGGCCTGGGGGTCCCAACCGTTCATCTCTGCCGTGCCAACCAGGGTGTAGATGATTGCGGCCCGCCTGCCGCCCTCCATCGACCCGGCGAATAGGTAGTTCTTCCGGCCCAATGCCAGGGGCCGCATCCGCCGCTCGGCGGCGTTGTTGTGCAGGCAGGCGCGGCCGTCGCGCAGCACCGTGGTCAGCGCGTTCCATTGCGTCAGGGAGTAGCGGATCGCCTTCGCCAAGTCCGACTTGCCGGAGATCCGTCGCAGCGTGGCTTCGAGCCACGTCCGCAGATCGGCCATCAGCGGCGCCGAACGCGCTTGGCGAACGGCGAGGCGCAGCTCGGGCGGCTGGCCGTGGATCTCCGTCTCGATGGCGAACAGCGGCTGCATGCGCTCCATCGCCTCGCGCGCCAGCGGGCTGCCATTCGCCAGCAGTTCGTCGTGGAAGTAGCGCCGCGCATGCGTCCAGCAGGCCGCCTCGACCACCCGTCCACCCTCGTACAGGGCATTGAACCCGGCATAGGCGTCGGCCTGCAGGATGCCACGGTAGTCGCGCAGGCGCCGTTGCGGGTGTTCGCCCTTCCGGTCCGGCGTGAACTCGTAGAGCACCGCGGGCGGGTCGGGCCCGCCGAACGGCCGGTCGTCGCGCAGATAGGCCCAGAACCGGGCGGTCTGCGTTTTGCCTCGGCCGGGCGAGAGCATCGGCATCGGCGTGTCGTCGGCATGCACCCGCGCGGCCGCGACGACATGGCGGCCGATGAACGCCGCCATCGGCTCGACCAACTCGGCCGACTTGCCGACCCAGCCCGCCAGCAGCCCGCGCGGCAGGTCCAGCCCCTCGCGCGCGTAGATCTCCGACTGGCGGTAGAGCGGGAGGTGGTCGCAGTATTTCGAGACCAGCACATGCGCCAGCAGCCCCGGGCCTGGCCTGCCACGCTCGATCGGCAGCGAGGGCATCGGCGCCTGCGTCATCGTCTCACAGGCCCGGCAGGAGAATGCAGGACGGACGTGGCGCACCACCTCGAACCGACCGGGGCGGTATTCGAGAATCTCCGTCACGTCCTCACCCACCTTGCGCAGCAAGCCACCGCAGGCTGAGCAGGCGCAGCCCTCGGCGGGCAGGTGCTCGACATCCCGCCGCGGCAGGTTTTCTGGGAGTGGGCGACGGCCACCGCGCCGCGCCTTCTCCTCCGGCGTCTTGGCGGGGGCGGCCTCGGCCTCGGCGTCGTCCGCGCCGCCAGCCGCCGCGATATCGGCCAGCACCTCCTCGAGGCGCATCTCGAGTTGCGCGACCTCGCCCGCCAGGCGCTCCGACGACCGCCCGAACCGCTCGTGCCGCAGCCGCGCGATCTGCACCCGCAGCCGCTCCGCCTCCAGCGTTTTGGCCTGCAGGCCGGCCTCCGCGGCGCGACGGGCCGCGCGCTCCTCGGCGAGTTCGCCGCGCAGCGTCGCGATCACGGCAATCAGGCCAGCGGGATCGTCGGGCAGCGCAGTGTCGGAGTGCGGCGTCACGGGGGAATCGTCCCAGACACCGCCGCGTCGAGGCAAGCCGAAAACGCGCGATCTACACCGCGATCTCGGGTTTCCAGCTCGGCGTCGGCATGCGCCAATCCAGACCCTCCAGCAGCATCGCCAGCTGCGCCGTCGTCAGCGTCACCACGCCCTCGCGCGCGATCGTCGGCCAGATAAACCGCCCATTCTCCAGCCGCTTGGCCAGCATCACCAGGCCTTGGCCGTCCCACCACAACGCCTTGAGCAGGTCACCCCGCCGGCCGCGGAACAAGAACAGGTGGCCGGAGAACGGATCAGCCCGCAGCACCGTCTGCACCTGCGCCGCCAGTCCGTCGAAGCCCTTCCTCATATCCGTGACGCCGAGCGCGAGGTGGACCCGCACACCGGCATGCAGCGCCAGCATCAGGCGTCCAGTGCCGCGGCGAGCCGCGCCAGCACCTCCGGCCGGATCGCCTCGCAGACGCGCAGCAGGCGACCATTCGACAGCACCACCTCGATCATCGTGCCGGACCGCGCAGGCCGCTCAGGACGAGGCGACGCCGCGGTCTGCGGCCGACGCGGCGGATCCTCGACTACGCGGACCGGCGCCAGCCCGGGTGGCGCTTCTGGACCCGTCCGAACCAGGCCCGGCATCGTCGCCTCGCGGGCCTGGCGTCGCCACTCGAACAGCAGGCTCCGGCTCACGCCGCGGCGGTCTGCAACACCCGCCACCGACGAGCCGGGATGCATCGCCTCCTCGACCAGCGCCAGCTTCTGCTCCGTCGTCCAGCGGCGTCGCCGCTGCACCACGCTGATCACCTCACAACGCTGACCGTCAGGCATCGCCCATACCCCTACGCGTAAGGGCGACAACCGACATCCGCGCCGCCCGGCAGCCACGCAGGTCAGCCGATCAGGACCTCGAGCCGCAAGGCAGTCGATGGCGGACGCTTACCCGACGGCTTCGAGATCCCCTGCTGGAACGGCGAGGTCGTCCGCGTCGCCTTCGCCATCGACACCCATGACCGCGAGATCATCGCCTGGGTCGCCATATCCGGCGGCGGCATCTCCGGCGAGATGATCCGCGACATCATGCTCGACTGCGTCGAACGCCGGTTCGATGCCATCCGCGCCCCGCGGTGCCAGGCGGCGGCGATCGACGACACCACGCGCTCACGCAGGTCAAGGGACAGAGCTCGGGTCATCGCTGCTGGCCTCCGACAAGCCAGCA
>JBKJNE010000025.1:0-3402 GCA_046596015.1 Alphaproteobacteria bacterium | reverse complement strand
AGGAGGAGGTGTCCGAGCTGGTCGATTTCCTGCGCGACCCTTCAAAGTTCCAGAAGCTGGGTGGGCGCATCCCGCGCGGCGTGCTGATGGTCGGCTCGCCGGGTACGGGTAAGACGCTGCTCGCACGCGCAATTGCGGGCGAGGCGAAAGTGCCGTTCTTCTCGATCTCGGGCTCCGACTTCGTCGAGATGTTCGTGGGCGTCGGTGCGGCCCGCGTGCGCGACATGTTCGAGCAGGCGAAGAAGAACGCGCCCTGCATCGTGTTCATCGACGAGATCGACGCCGTCGGCCGCCATCGCGGCGCCGGTCTGGGCGGCGGCAACGACGAGCGCGAGCAGACCCTCAACCAGCTGCTGGTCGAGATGGACGGCTTCGAGGAGAACGAGGGCGTCATCATCATCGCCGCCACCAACCGTCCCGACGTGCTGGACCCGGCGCTGCTGCGCCCGGGCCGCTTCGACCGCCAGGTGGTGGTGCCGAACCCGGACGTGCTGGGCCGCGAGCGCATCCTGAAGGTGCATATGCGCCGGGTGCCGCTGGCGCCGGACGTCGAGGCCAAGGTGATCGCCCGCGGCACGCCTGGCTTCTCGGGCGCCGATCTGGCCAATCTGGTGAACGAGGCGGCGCTGCTCGCCGCGCGCAAGAACAAGAAGGTCGTGTCCATGGCCGAGTTCGAGGACGCCAAGGACAAGGTCATGATGGGTCCGGAGCGCCGCTCCATGGTGATGGACGAGGACGAGAAGCGGCTGACCGCCTATCACGAGGCGGGTCACGCGCTGGTCGGCCTGAAGGTCTCCGACACCGACCCGATCCACAAGGCGACCATCATCCCGCGCGGCCGCGCGCTGGGCATGGTCATGTACCTGCCGGAAAAGGACAAGCTGTCGCAGACCCGCGAGCAGATGCATTCGCGCCTCGCCGTGATGATGGGCGGCCGTATCGCCGAGGAGCTGATCTTCGGCTACGACAAGGTCACCTCGGGCGCATCGTCGGACATTTCCGGCGCCACCCGGCTGGCGAAGGCCATGGTCACCCGCTGGGGCATGAGCGACAAGCTCGGCCCGCTGGCCTACGGCGACAACGAGGAAGAGGTGTTTCTCGGCCATTCGGTGACTCGCACCCAGAACATGTCCGAGGAAACCTCCAAGCTGGTCGACTCCGAGGTCCGCAAGTTCGTCGAGGACGCCTACGCCCAGGCCCGGCAGATCCTCACCGACCACAACGCCGATCTGCACCGCATCGCCCAGGCCTTGCTCGAATACGAGACCCTGACCGGCGAGGAAATCCGGGGCCTGCTGCGCGGCGAGGCCATCGACCGGCCCGACGACACGCCGGCGCCGACCCCGCCGCCGAGCAAGCCGCGCACCGTGCCCAGCGCCGGCCGCGGCCCCCGCGGCGCGTCGCCGGAACCCCAGCCCGGCACTTGAGTCGGCTGGAGCAAACGGCAACCAACGCCCCTCACCCTAACCCTCTCCCAGAGGGAGAGGGAATTGGCGGAGCGCTCCAGCGAGAACCCTCTCCCTATGGGAGAGGGCAGGGTGAGGGGCGATGCCCGAACTAGGCACCACCCCCATCCTGATGGGCATCCTCAACGTCACCCCGGACAGCTTTTCCGACGGCGGTCGCTTCCTCGATGTGGCCGCCGCCGTCGCCCACGCCGGACAGATGATCGCCGGCGGCGCGGGCATCATCGACATCGGCGGCGAATCGACCCGTCCCGGCGCCGCGCCCGTCGGCATCGACGAGGAACTGGCCCGTGTTATCCCGGTCGTCACGGCTCTGAAGGATTGCGGCGCGCCGCTATCGATCGACACGCGCCATTCACAGGTGATGCGGGCCGCGCTCGACGCCGGCGCATCCATCATCAACGACGTCTCCGCCCTGACCGCCGATCCGGACAGCCTTGCCGTCGCGGCCGGGTCCGACGCGCGGGTAGTGCTGATGCACGCCCAGGGCGACCCGCGTACCATGCAGGACAGTCCGCGCTATATGGATGTGGTCGCCGAGGTCTACGATTATCTGGCGCAGCGCATTGGAGCATGCCAACGCGCCGGCATCGACACCGGGCGGCTGATCGTCGATCCGGGCATCGGCTTCGGCAAGACGCTGGAACACAACCTGACCCTGCTGCGCGATTTGCGCCGATTCCACCCCCTCGGCTGCCCGATCCTCGTCGGCGCGTCGCGCAAGAGCTTCCTTTCCCGGCTGTCGGGCGGCGCATCCGCCGATGCACGCTTGCCCGGCTCGCTGGCTGCCGCGCTTGCGGCGATTCACCAGGGCGTGCATATTCTGCGCGTCCATGACGTGGCCGAAACCCGGCAGGCGTTGGCCGTCTGGCAGGCAATCTTCCAGGGCACGACAGAGAGTTCATGAACAAGCGACACTATTTCGGGACCGACGGCATCCGCGGCACCGCCAACACGCTGCCGATGACTGCGGAGGTGGCGCTGCGCGTCGGCATGGCCGCCGGCGCCCAGTTCCGCCGCGGCGACCATCGCCACCGCGTCGTCATCGCCAAGGACACGCGGCTGTCCGGCTACATGCTGGAAGCGGCGATGACCGCGGGCTTCACCTCGGTGGGGATGGATGTGGTGCTGGTCGGCCCCATGCCGACGCCGGCGACAGCCATGCTGACCAGGTCCATGCGCGCCGACCTGGGCGTGATGATCTCTGCCTCGCACAATCCGTTCGAGGACAACGGCATCAAGCTGTTCGGGCCCGACGGCTTCAAGCTGTCCGACGCCATCGAGGCCGAGATCGAGGCCCGCCTGGAAAGCGGCAAGGATCTGGACGTCGCCGCCTCGCGCGACATCGGCCGCGCCCGCCGGCTCGACGACAACGGCCATGGCCGTTACATCGAGGTGGTCAAGAGCACGTTCCCGGCCGGCCGGGCGCTCGATGGCCTCAAGGTGGTGATCGATTGCGCCAACGGCGCCGCCTACAAGGTGGCGCCCATCGTGCTGACCGAACTGGGCGCCGAGATCGTGCCCATCGGCGTCAGCCCGGACGGCGTCAACATCAACAAGGGCTGTGGTTCGACGGATACGGCGCTGATGCAGCGGACCGTGCGCGAGTCCGGCGCCCACCTCGGCATCGCCCTCGACGGCGACGCCGACCGGGTGCTGATGGCCGACGAGAACGGCGACCTGCTGGACGGCGACCAGCTCATGGGCCTGATCGCCGCCTACTGGCACCGCACCGGCAGGCTGCGCGGCGGCTGCCTGGTCAGCACGGTGATGTCGAACCTGGGGCTCGAGAACTACCTGCACGGCCAGGGCATCGGCCTGGCGCGCACCGCCGTGGGCGACCGCTACGTGGTCGAGCATATGCGCGAGCATGGCCGCAATCTGGGCGGCGAACAGTCGGGCCACATCGTCATAACCGACTACACCACCACGGGCG
>JBKJNE010000459.1:0-4361 GCA_046596015.1 Alphaproteobacteria bacterium | reverse complement strand
GCGTTCGTGCTGCACCGGCTCGGGCGGCTGACCGACGCCATCGACGTTCTGGAGCGGGCCGTCGCCGCCGACCCGAACCTGCCGGTGTTTCACAGCAATCTGTGCGAGATGTACCGCCAGGCCGGCAACCTCGACCGCGCGGTCGAGCACGGATTGAAGGCGGTCGCCTTGGCGCCCAACTATCCGGACGCCCGGAACAATCTGGGCATCGTCCAGTTCGAGCGCTCCGAGTTCGACGCGGCGGAAGCGGCCTACCGGCACGCCCTGAAGCTGAAGCCGGACTTCGCCGAGGTCCACAACAACCTGGGCAATCTGTACCGCGTGCGCGAAGACTCCGAGGCCAGCCTTCGCTGCTACGAGCGGGCGATCGAGCTGCGGCCCACCTATGTCGAGGCGCTGGCCAACGCCGGCAAGGCCTACATGGCCCAGCGGAAGTACGACGTCGCCGAGAAGCTGTTCCGCCGGGCCAGCGACATCCGGCCGGATTACATGGAGGCGCTGACCGGCATCGCGTCGGCCTCGCACGCCCAGGGCAACGGCAACTATGCGCTGACCCTGCTGTCGCGCATGACCACCATGTATCCCAACAGGGTGGAGCCGTTCATCCTGCTGTCCCAGCTGCTGCAGGAGGATCACAAGCTCAACGGCGCCCTGGCGGCCGCGGAGCAGGCGCTGGCGCTGGACGGCGCCGATCACCGGACCTTGGCGCTGATGGGCCGGGTAAAACGCGAGATGGGGCAGACCGAGGAAGCCATCGAGTGGTTCGCGAAGGCGCTCCAGGCCCAGCCGGACTCGGCCGAACTGCATAACCAGCTCGGCGTTTCGCACATGGAACTCGGCGAAATGGACGAAGCGCGGGCCTGCTTCGAGAAGGCGATCGCCATCGCGCCCGAAGCGCTGCGGGTCTATACCAACCTGGCCAACGCCAAGAAATTCGCCAAGACGGAAACCCACTACAAGAACTTCATCGCCGCGTCGAAGGGTATCGACACCCTGTCGGACCACGAAAAGATCGGCGTCTATTACGCGCTGGGCAAGGTCTATGACGATGTCGGCGAAAGCCAGCAGGCCATGGCGGCGTTCATGGCCGGGGCCAAGCTCAAGCGGGCCGAGCTGAACTACAACAAGCAGGCCAGCCTGTACCTGTTCGACCGCATCCGGGAAGTGTTCACCAGGGAGGCGCTCGACGCCAAGCGCGCGCTGATCAAGGGATCTGACACGCGCGCGCCGATCCTGGTGCTGGGCATGCCGCGATCCGGCAGCACGCTGACCGAGCAGATCATCTCCAGCCATTCGCAGGTGTTCGGCGCCGGCGAGGTGCGCACCCTGAACCAGAGCATGAACGAGGCCATCGTCAAGGACTTCAGCGAGTCCGTCCGGTTCCCCGAAGTGTTCCAGTTCGTGTCGCAAAAGCACGCGGACGCGATCGTCTCGGCCTATCTGCGCGACGTGCCCAACTGGGGCGGCAGCACGCCCTATTTCACCGACAAGATGCTGACCAACTTCTTCTATATCGGCCTGATCAACGTCATCATGCCGAACGCCAAGATCATCCATATCAGGCGCAATCCGGTCGACAACTGCATCTCGTGCTTCACGCGGCTATTCCGCGAGGACCTGCCCTATTCCTACGATTTCGACGATCTCGCCGACTACTATGCCAAGTATGCCGGGCTGATGGACCACTGGCGTTCGGTGCTGCCCGAGGGATCGTTCCACGAGCTGAAATACGAGGAGCTGGTCGCCGACACGGAAGGCAAGGCCCGCGAACTGCTCGAGTTCATCGGCCTGCCCTGGGAAGACCGCTGCCTGGCGTTCTACGATGCCAAGCGGCCGGTGAAGACCGCCAGCGTCACCCAGGTCCGCGAGCCGATCTATACCAGGTCGGTGGACCGCTGGAAGAAGTACGGCGCCGCGGTGCAGCCGCTGATCGACAGGCTGGCGGCACTGGACCGCTGACGTGCCGCGGAGCTGGAGCAAGAGCCGATAAGGTTGGCCCGCTTCCGACAGAAGTTCTTCCTACGGTGATTCTGCGAGCGTAGCGAAGCAGCCCAGCCAGGCCGTCACACAGCCGTCACCGGAGAGGCTGGACTGCTTCGCTACGCTCGCAGAATCACGGAAAAGAAGCCTTGGCGATGTCGATCTGAGTAGCGCCGGGGGCGCGGACGCATCGATCGCCGACTGACGCGCCGCGGTCCTTGCCGTGATATGATCGGGCAGGCCAATTCCGCCTGACGGGGCACAGATGAGCGCACGTGTCGAATTCCCCGCGTCGTTCCTGTGGGGCGCGTCGACGTCCGCCTACCAGATCGAAGGCGCGGCCCGCGAGGACGGGCGCGGACCCAGCATCTGGGACACGCGCTGCCTGATCCCGGGCAAGGTCGCCGACGGCAGCTCGGGCGACGTGGCCTGCGACCACTATCACCGCTACGCCGGGGACATCGGCTTGATGCAGCAGATGGGGATCGGCGCCTACCGGTTCTCGGTGTCCTGGCCGAGGGTGCTGCCGGCCGGAAAGGGCGCGGTCAACGAAAAGGGCGTGGATTTCTACGACCGGCTGATCGACGGCGTGCTGGGCGCGGGGATCGAGCCGTGGCTGTGCCTCTATCACTGGGACCTGCCGCAGGCGCTCGACGACCTGGGCGGCTGGACCTCGCGCGACAGCGCCGGCTGGTTCGCCGATTACACGGCGCTGGTTGCCCATCGCTATGGCGACCGGGTGAAGCGCTGGGCCACGTTCAACGAATTCAACGTCTTCACCATGTTCGGCTATGCCATCGACTGGGCGGCGCCGGGCATTACCGACCGCGCGGCGCACCTCAAGGCGATCCACCACGTCAACCTGGCCCATGGCGACGCCGTCGCGGTGCTGCGCGGCGCGGTCGAGGACGCGCAGGTCGGCGCGATCCACAACGTCCAGCCGGTGATCCCGGAAAACGACGCGCCCGAGACCGCGGCGGCGGCGGCGCTGCTCGACGAGCACTGGAACCTGGCGTTCGCCGATCCGCAGGGGCTCGGCCGCTATCCGCCGCTGACCGCGACGGCCATCGCGTCCTACGTCCAGCCGGGTGACATGGCGCGCATCCGCCAGGAACTGGACTGGTTCGGGCTGAACCATTACGGCCCGATCTTCGCCAGGGCCGACGCGGACACGACCTGGGGCTATGGCTGGGGCAGCGCGCGGGCGGACGTGCCCTCGGTCGACATCGGCTGGACGATCCATCCGGATGCGTTCCGCGAGACGCTGCTCACTGTGTCCGGGCGCTATGGCCTGCCGGTCTATGTGACCGAAAGCGGCTGCGGCGATCCCACCGATGCCGTCGACGACACCGGGCGGGTGCTGTTCCTCGCCGAGTACATCAAGTCCATGCGTCAGGCGATGGACCAGGGCGCCGACGTGCGCGGCTATTTCGTCTGGTCGCTGCTCGACAATTTCGAATGGGGCTCGGGCTACACCACGCGGTTCGGCGTCATCTACGTGGATTTCGCGACGCTGGAGCGCACGCCCAAGACCTCGGCGCGGTGGTACGGCGCGCTGGCGCGCACGGGCAGGTTGCCGGTCTAGATCCGTTCCAGCCGGATCGTCCGGTTGCACTGCGGGCCGAGCGACGGCCGGTCGCCGATCACCAGGATCGCGGCGTCGCGCCGGGCTTCCATGATCAGCCGCAGCATGTCCTGTTCGCTGTCGGCGTCGAGGGCGGAGGTCGCATCGTGCAGCACGACCCAGCCGGGCCGGTGCAGCAGGAGCCGGGCGAAGCCCAGCCGCTGCTGCTCGGCGAGCGACATGACCTCGTCCCACGCCGCGGAGCGCTCCAGATCGTCGGCCCAGGAGACCAGGCCGGCGCGGGTGAGGGCGGTGATGATGCTGACGACGCCGCAGGTATGCTTGGCTTCCGGATAGCACATGGCGTCGTGCAGCGGCCCCAGCGGGATGTAGGGCCGCTCTGGCATGAAATAGACCGCGCCCTCGGCCGGCAGCAGAATCTGCCCCTGTCCCCAGGGCCAGAGCCCGGCGGCGGCGTGAAACAGGCTGCCGGTGAGCGCGGGATCGCCGGTCACCGCGACCTTCTCGCCGGGCTGGATCGTAAGGTCGATGATGCCCGTGAGCGGCGTGGCCTCGGCGTCGCGCAGCATCAGGCCGCGGAATTCCACCGCATCGGCGGTGCCCTCGGCGGGCGCGATGTGCCCGGCCCGGCTGCCGTTGCGGTGCAGCTCGCGCAGTGCCTCGTGAAGCTGGCGTGCCCGCTGGGCCGAGGCGCGCCATTCCGCCGCCTTGGCCAGGTTGTCCACCGGCCAGGACAGGGCGGCGACGACCTGGCCGAAGGCGGCGGAATGGCGCGCCTCGGCCCAGCGGGCACGCC
>JBKJNE010000354.1:0-6824 GCA_046596015.1 Alphaproteobacteria bacterium | reverse complement strand
ACCGAGGACGAGAAGATCGAGATCGCCAAGCGCCACCTGATCAGCAAGCAGCTGGAGCAGAACGGCATCAAGAAGGGCGAGTGGGAAATCTCCGACGAAGCCCTGCGCGACCTGATCCGTTACTACACCCGCGAGGCGGGCGTGCGCTCGCTCGAGCGTGAGCTGGCCAAGCTGGTCCGCAAGGCGATCCGCGAACTGGTCGGCGGCGAAACCAAGAAGGTCAGGGTCACCGCCGAGAACCTGGGCGATTTCTCGGGTGTCCGCCGCTTCCGCTACGGCATCGCCGAAGAGGAAGACAGCGTCGGCGTGGTCACCGGCCTGGCCTGGACCGAAGTGGGCGGCGAGTTGCTGTCCATCGAATCCGTGCTGGTCCCGGGCAAGGGCAAGATGACCATCACCGGCAAGCTGGGCGACGTCATGCAGGAGTCGATCCAGGCGGCCGCCAGCTTCGTGAAGTCGCGGGCGACCACGTTCGGCATCCACCCGCGCATCTTCGAGAAGCGGGACATCCACATCCATGTCCCCGAAGGCGCGGTGCCGAAGGATGGTCCGTCGGCCGGCGTCGGCATGGTCACCTCGATCGTGTCGGTGCTGACCAACAACCCTGTGCGCAAGGACATCGCCATGACCGGCGAGGTCACGCTGCGGGGCAGGGTGTTCGCCATCGGCGGCCTGAAGGAGAAGCTGCTGGCCGCGCTGCGCGGCGGCATCAAGACCGTGCTGATCCCGAAGGACAATGAGAAGGATCTGGCCGAGGTGCCCGACAACGTGAAGGCCGGCCTGCAGATCATTCCGGTGTCCACGGTCGAGGAGGTGCTGCAGCACGCACTGACCAAGCCGCTCGTCCCGATCACCTGGGAAGAGGATGATTCGGTCGGCGCGTTGAGCAAAGACAAGCCGGCCGCTGACGCCGAAGGGCTGGTAACCCACTAGCCCGGACGCGGTTCACCGCCCCAAAACCGATAAAGCCCCCGAAAAGCGTAGATTTCCTGCGCATTTCGGGGGCTTTTCCTTTGACGCATATTGGCGCTCCCTCTAAACTCGCCGTTCTCTCGCAAAGAGAGAGAGCTGTTGGACAAATCATCTATAAACAAGGGGGTTGTCGTGAACAAAAACGACCTGATCGCGGCCGTTGCAACCAGTGCAGGCCTCTCCAAGACGGATGCGGCAAGCGCGGTCGATGCCGTACTCGACGGTATCTCTGGTGCGCTGGCGAAGGGCGATGAAGTCCGTCTCGTCGGCTTCGGCACCTTCAGCGTCGCCAAGCGCGCCGCCACCACCGGCCGCAATCCGCGCACCGGCACCGCCATCAAGATTCCGGCGTCCACCCAGCCCAAGTTCAAGGCTGGCAAGGCGCTGAAGGACGCCGTCAACTAACAGCGTTTCCTGACGTTCCTGGTTGAGCAGCCGGCCGTCCTTCGCGGGGCGGTCGGTTTGATTTATTGCGTCTAAACTACATTTAATTCGAACTGCTTCGGGCGGTTAGCTCAGTTGGTAGAGCGTCTCGTTTACACCGAGAGGGTCGGCGGTTCGAGCCCGTCACCGCCCACCACGCTTCGCCCTTAGGGCTACGCGTGGCGCAGCCACGTGGAGACCTTAGGCCGAAGCAGTGCCCGGCGTAGCTGGAGCGAAGCGGAAGCGAAGACGGGCCGACAACACACCAGCCTCATGCAGCCTTTCCGAAGGGCCAAAACCATGTGGTACGTCTACATTCTCCGCAGCATGTCGTCGCCGGACCAAGAATACATCGGCGCGACCGCCGACCTGAGACAGCGCCTGGCGGGCCACAACGCCGGAAAATCCAAGCACACCGAGAAATTCAAGCCCTGGACGCTGCTGTGGTACTGCGCCTTTCCCGAAAAGCTGAAGGCGCTGGAGTTCGAGCGGTACCTCAAGTCCCACTCGGGCAGGGCGTTTTCTCGGAAGCGGCTGCTGTCGCCACCGCCGGTGGTAGCCGCGCCATGAAACCCTCAAAATCTTCTGCTCCACCGCCCATTATCCGTTGACACCATTCGGGTGGTGCCGTACACGGAGCCTCCCTTGCGGGGGTGTAGCTCAGTTGGTTAGAGCGTCGGCCTGTCACGCCGAAGGTCGCGGGTTCGAGTCCCGTCACTCTCGCCATTTCTCTTCTTTATAGACCGGCCGTGCGTGGCGATCACGCCACGCGGCGCATCGCCCGGAGCCGTGGCGTACTCGCCACTTTCCCACAGTTCTGGCCTGCGAAAACACAGGTCCAATGGGTTTGACACGGGGGGTGCGCCGACTATACTGCGCCCCGATCGATCCCAGCCGGACCGATCGGTAAGCCGGAACTACAACGCAAAATCAGACGGTTTCCGATGCAGGGTTTGCTCGCCGAGTACCTACCTATTCTGCTGTTCCTTGGCGTGGCTACAGCCTTCTCGCTGATCATGATCGGAGCCGCCGTCCTGGTGGCGCGCCAGAACCCCGATCCGGCCAAGCTGGCCGCCTATGAATGCGGCTTCGACGCCTTCGGCGACAGCCGCGGCCAGTTCGACGTGCGCTTCTACCTCGTCGCCATCCTGTTCATCATCTTCGATCTCGAGGTCGCTTTCCTGTTCCCGTGGGCTATTTCACTGGGGAACATCGGCATGTTCGGATTCTGGTCGATGATGATCTTCCTGGGCGTGCTGACCGTGGGCTTCGTCTACGAATGGAAGAAAGGGGCGCTGGAATGGGAGTAGAAAATCCGCTCGCGCCGGGTCGCCAAACACACCTCGGCCAGAAACTGGACAATCAGCCGCTGGACGCCTCGACCGCCGCCTCGCGCGCCTATTTCGAGACCCTCTCCGGGGACCTGTCGGAGAAGGGCTTCATCGTCTCCGGCATGGACGACCTGATCAACTGGGCGCGCACCG
The DNA here is from genome assembly GCA_046596015.1 of Alphaproteobacteria bacterium. Taxonomy (GTDB): domain Bacteria; phylum Pseudomonadota; class Alphaproteobacteria; order SMXS01; family SMXS01; genus RI-34. The sequence continues at coordinate 3,945 of JBKJNE010000354.1, read as the reverse complement.
GATCGCTGTGGTGGATGACCTTCGGCCTGGCATGCTGCGCGGTCGAGATGATGCAGGCCAACATGCCGCGCTACGACCTGGAGCGTTTCGGCTTCGCGCCGCGCGCCTCGCCGCGCCAGTCGGACGTGATGATCGTCGCCGGCACGCTCACCAACAAGATGGCGCCGGCGCTGCGCCGGGTCTACGACCAGATGCCCGAGCCGCGCTATGTGATCTCCATGGGCAGCTGCGCCAATGGCGGCGGCTATTACCATTACTCCTATTCGGTGGTGCGCGGCTGCGACCGCGTGGTGCCGGTCGACATCTACGTTCCGGGCTGCCCGCCCACCGCCGAAGCGCTGGTTTACGGTATTCTGCAGCTGCAGAAGAAGATCCGGCGGACCGGAAACCTGTCGCGATAGGGGCTGTGATGGACGGGGCGCTACACGAGCTTGGCGACCATATCGCCACCAGCCTGCCGGATGTCGTGACGGGCTTCGAGGTCCGGCTCGGCGAACTGACGGTTACGGCTCATGCCGGGCATATCGTCCGGCTGCTGAAGTTCCTGCGCGACAACACCGCCAGCCGGTGCCAGCAACTCATCGACGTCTGCGGCGCCGACTATCCGAACCGGCCGCTGCGCTTCGACGTGGTCTATCACCTGCTCAGCCTGACCCATAACCACCGCGTCAGGGTCAAGGTGCAGACGGATGAAGACACGCCGGTGCCGTCGGTCATCGAGATCTACGGCGCGGCGAGCTGGTTCGAGCGCGAGTGCTGGGACCTCTACGGCGTGATGTTCAGCGGCCATCCGGACCTGCGCCGCATCCTGACCGACTACGGCTTCCAGGGCTTTCCGCTGCGCAAGGATTTCCCGCTGACCGGCTATGTGGAAGTGCGCTATTCGGAAGAGCAGAAGCGGGTGGTTTACGAGCCGGTCAGCCTGATGCAGGAGTTCCGCAACTTCGATTTCATGAGCCCGTGGGAAGGCGCCAAATACATCCTGCCCGGCGACGAAAAGGCGGCGGGCCAAGACGCCGCGGGGACAGGCGGAAAGCAAGGCTGATGGCGGACGTCGAACTCAAGAATTTCAACCTCAACTTCGGCCCGCAACATCCTGCGGCGCATGGTGTTCTGCGGCTGATCACCGAGCTGGACGGCGAGATCGTCGAGCGGCTCGATCCGCATATCGGCCTGCTCCACCGCGGCACCGAGAAGCTGATCGAGTACAAGACCTACCTGCAGGCCGTACCGTATTTCGACCGGCTAGACTATGTCGCGCCGATGAACCAGGAACACGCCTTCGCGCTGGCGGTCGAAAGGCTGCTGGGCTGCGAGGTGCCCGCGCGCGGCCAGTACATCCGCGTGCTCTATTCCGAGATCGGCCGCATCGCCAACCATTTGCTGAACCTCACCACCCACGCCCTGGACGTAGGCGCCATGACGCCGATCCTGTGGGGGTTCGAGGAACGCGAGAAGCTGATGGTATTCTACGAGCGGGCCTGCGGCGCGCGCCTGCACGCGGCGTATTTCCGGCCCGGCGGCGTCCACCAGGACCTGCCGCCCGAGCTGCTGGAAGACATCTTCAAGTGGACCGACACATTCCCGGAAATTCTCGCCGACATGGAAACCATGCTGATCGGGAACCGCATCTTCAAGCAGCGCAACGTCGATATCGGCGTGGTCACCGCCGAAGAGGCGTTCGACCTGGGCTTTTCCGGCCCGCCGCTGCGCGCTTCGGGCATCGCCTGGGACCTGCGCAAGTCGCAGCCCTATGACGGCTACGAGAAGTTCGACTTCGACATCCCGATCGGCAAGCACGGCGACTGCTACGACCGCTTCATCCTGCGGCTGGAGGAAATCCGCCAGAGCCTGAGGATCATGAAGCAGGCGATCAACGAGATGCCGGCCGGCCCGGTCGCCTCGCTCGACCGCAAGATCGTGCCGCCCAAGCGCGGCGAGATGAAGCGCTCCATGGAAGCGCTGATCCACCACTTCAAGCTCTACACCGAAGGCTATAAGGTGCCGGAAGGCGAGACCTACGCCGCCGTCGAGGCGCCGAAGGGCGAATTCGGCGTCTACGTGGTCGCCGACGGCACCAACAAGCCGTATCGCTGCAAGATCCGCGCGCCGGGCTTCCCGCACCTGGCCGCCATGGATTTCATGTGCCGGGGACATATGCTGGCGGACATTCCCGCCATCCTCGGCTCTCTCGACATCGTGTTCGGGGAGATCGACCGATGAGCGGCGCGCACGCTGCCCCCTTCGTCCAGCCGGCCAGCTTCGAGTTCACCCCGGAGAGCATGGAGCAGGTCAACAGGCACGTCGCCAAGTATCCGAAAGGGCGCCAGCAGAGCGCGGTGATGCCGCTCCTCGACATCGCCCAGCGCCAGAACGGCGGCTGGCTGCCGGAGGCGGCCATCAGGGTGATCGGCGAGATGCTGAACATGCCGTATATCCGCGTCTACGAGGTCGCCAGCTTCTACACCATGTACAATCTGGCGCCGGTCGGCCGGCACCTCGTCCAGGTCTGCACGACGACACCGTGCTGGCTGCGCGGCTCCGACCAGGTGATGGAGGCGTGCCGCCAGTCGCTCGGCGTCCGGAACGGCCAGAAGACGCCGGATGGCCAGTTCACCCTGCTCGAGGTGGAATGCCTGGGCGCCTGCGTCAACGCGCCGATGATGCAGATCGGCGACGACTACTACGAGGACCTGGACGCGGACAGCACCAGGCGCATCCTCGACGACCTGAAGGCGGGCCGCACGCCCGCGACGGGGCCGCAGATCGACCGCATCAACGCGGCGCCCGCGGGCGGACCGACCACGCTGAAGGAGACCGTGTGATGCTGGCGGACCAGGACCGCATCTTCACCAATCTCTACGGGTTGCACAGCCCGTATCTGGACGGCGCGAAGGCGCGCGGCGACTGGGACGGCACCGCCGCCCTGATCGCCAACGGCCAGGACTGGATCATCACCCAGATCAAGGAATCCGGCCTGCGCGGCCGTGGCGGCGCGGGCTTCCCGACCGGCCTCAAGATGTCGTTCATGCCGAAGGAAAGCGACGGCCGTCCGTCCTATCTGGTGGTGAACGCCGACGAGGGCGAGCCGGGCACCTGCAAGGACCGCGAGATCATGCGCCACGACCCGCACAAGCTGGTCGAGGGCTGCCTTATCGCCGGCTACGCCATGCGCGCGGTCGCCGCCTACATCTACATCCGCGGCGAGTTCTACCGCGAGGCCGAGAACCTGCAGTGGGCCATCGACGAGGCCTATGACGCCGGCCTGATCGGCGAGAACGCCTGCGGCACCGGCTACCGGTTCGACGTCTATGTCCACCGCGGCATGGGCGCGTATATCTGCGGCGAGGAAACCGCGCTGATCGAGAGCCTGGAAGGCAAGAAGGGCCAGCCGCGCCTGAAGCCGCCGTTCCCGGCCAACATGGGCGTCTGGGGCTGCCCGACGACGGTGTCCAACGTGGAATCCATCGCCGTCATCCCGGCCATCCTGCGCCGCGGAGCCACCTGGTTCTCGGGGATCGGCCGGCCCAACAACACCGGCACCAAGCTGTTCTGCATCTCCGGTCACGTCAACAAGCCGTGCACCGTCGAGGAGGCCATGAGCATCCCGCTGCGCGAGCTGATCGACCGGCATTGCGGCGGCGTGCGCGGCGGCTGGGACAATCTGCTGGCGGTCATTCCGGGCGGCTCGTCGGTGCCGGTGCTGCCCAAGCACATCTGCGACGACGTGCTGATGGATTTCGACGCGCTGAAGGCGGTGCAGTCGGGCCTGGGCACGGCGGCGGTCATCGTCATGGACAAGTCGACCGACGTCGTGAAAGCGATCGCGCGGCTCAGCTACTTCTACAAGCACGAGAGCTGCGGCCAGTGCACGCCGTGCCGCGAGGGCGCCGGCTGGATGTGGCGCGTCATGGACCGGCTGGTGCGGGGCGAGGCCGAGGTGCC
>JBKJNE010000301.1:0-8842 GCA_046596015.1 Alphaproteobacteria bacterium | reverse complement strand
TGCTCGCGGCGATGGTCGAAGAAGCGGATGTTGTCGTTCTCGTTCTCGAGCGGCTTGATCTCCTTCTCGATGAAGGCGTCGAGCGCGTCGAGCTTGGCCTGGATGTCGGCCGGAATCGTGAAATCCATGATCGTCTCCCCTATCGGACGGTGGCGGCCCGAAGGCCCGGTCGTCGGGCACTATAGGCGCTCGGTTCCCGGCTGTTAACGGGAAAAGGGCACGGATAATGGGTCGCGGGTTACTGGCGTTTCTGTCAGTTCGCAAACCGGGCGGAGGCTATCCCGCCAGCCGCCGGGCAATATCATACGCCGCCTTCGACTGGGGCCAGGCGCGTCTGCCCATCATCATGGCCTGATCGCTCGATGCGGTGCCTTTCTGGGCGCGGGCCAGGATGCCGAGCGAGATCTGGGCGTGGCGGAACAGCATGGCGGCCAGGTAGTACTCCCAGTGCGGCACGCTGTCGCGGCCGGCATGCTGGCAGTATTTGGCCAGCATCTCCTCCTCGGTGGGGATGCCCATCGCCTTCAGCGGCAGGTGTTGCAGGCCGCCGGGCACGTCCTCGCCCTGGCGGTAGTAGAGCGCGTAGACGGCCAGGTCGGCGAGGGGCTGGCCGATGGTCGATAGCTCCCAGTCCAGGATGGCGATCACCTTCGGCTCGGTCGGGTGCAGCACCAGGTTGGCCAGCTTGTAGTCGCCGTGGACGATGGCGGCCGGCTCCTCCGGCGGGATGTTGGGGGGCAGCCATTCCGCCAGCCAGTCCATCTCGGGAATCCTGGTGGTTTCCTCCAGCCGGTACTGGCCGATGAAGCGGCTCAGCGTGCGGGCGATGTAGTCGGTGGACTTGCCGTAGTCGCCGAGGCCGATGGTCAGGTGGTCCACCTTGTGCAGCCGGGCCAGCACCTCGATCATGGACTCGTGGATGGCGGCGCGCTGGTCGGGATCGGCGCCGGGCACGTCGTTGCCCCAGATGATGCGGCCGTCCACATGATCCATGATGTAGAACCAGGTGCCGATCACGCTCTCGTCGGTGCACAGCGCATAGGTCTTCGGCACCGGCACGTCGGTCGCGCCGAGCGCCGACATCACCTTGTATTCCCGGTCGACCGCGTGGGCCGACTTCAGCAGTTGCCCCGGCGGCTTGCGGCGCATGACGTAGCGCTTGCCGCCGGCGGTCAGGCTGTAGGTCGGGTTGGACTGGCCGCCCTTGAACTCGCGCGCGTCCAGGGTGCCGCTGAAGCCCGCGACATGCTCTTCCATGAATGCCTGCAGCCTGCCGATGTCGAAGGCGCGGCCCGGCGAGACGGGCTGGGTGCCAGTGAACAGATCCTGGTCAGACATTGCCGGCCTGCTGTGTCATGGCGTTCTCCCGTTCGATCATGGTCCGCTCGCCGATCCGCAGGAAGCGCGCGGCAAGGGTCCAGAGTGCACCGAGAAGCTGTATCCCCAGCACCGCGGCGAAGGCAAGCCGGTAGCTGTCGGGCGCCGCGTCCGTGCCGACGCGCGGATAGAAATCGAGCAGGCTGCCGACGACCCACTGGATGATCGAGGTCATCAGGAAGCTCATCTGGTTGAAGCCGGTATAGACCCTGCCCGCCAGATGCACCGGGAACGCCCGCGCCAGGCTGGCCATGGTCAGGCTGCTCCAGCCGATCGCCAGCGCCCAGAAGATCCACAACAGGGTCAGGCCGGGAAAGGCGACGATCAGCGCCAGCGCCACCACGCTGAGGGACATGCCGGCATAGGGTACGGTCATGGGACCCAATCCGCGCTTGCCCAGCCACTCCATCAGGGTGCCGACCAGCAGGTAGTTGAAGATCGACACGAAGGCGATCAGGAACAGGATGTCGGTGGCGCCGGACAGGCTCAGGCCACCCGGGCCTTTCAGCCAGGAGATCACATAGAGCGTGCCGACGCCCTGCGAGATGCCGATGGAGATGAACGCCCACGGCGTCGTGCGCCAGAAATAGCCGTCGCCATAGACCTTGCCGATGCCCTTGATCTGGCTCAGCAGGCTTTCGCCCGGCGATTTGGCGTCATGCCTTGGCGCCAGCGTCAGCAGCAGGACCGCCGCCAGCACCGACAGCGCCGCCATGGTCAGGTTGATGCCGCGCCAGTCGGTCACCTGCAGCAGCCATTGGGTCGGCTTGGTCGCCGAGATCGAGCCCATGATGCCGACCGAGAACTGGATGCCGCTGATGGTCGGCAACTTGTTGGCGGGAAACCACAACGAATAGGTCTTCAGCGCCGCCATCATGCAGGCGGCGAAGCCCACACCCATCAGGATGCGTCCCGCCGCCATGTGGCCGCCGGTGTGGGCGAGGGCGAACACCAGCGTGCCCGCGGCGGCGACCAGCAGCATGAAGGCGCACACCTTGCGCGGATCGTAGCGGTCGAGCAGCACCCCGATGGGGAGCTGGGCCAGGCCGAAGGCGATGAAGAACGCGGTGCCGAAGGTCAGGCCCATGGCCGCCTCGGAAAGGCCAAGGTCGGCCTGGACCGGACCCTTCAGCAGATTGCCGCTGGAGCGACAGAACATGGACAGGAAGAAGCCGAAACCGAACGCGGTGAGGATGCGCAGGGCAAGGCCCGCGGGCAAGGTGGCGATCTTCAAGGTCGTCGGTCCGGTTCAGCGCGTCTCGCGCGGAAGCCTAGCCGCAATCGCCACCGCCGCCTAGATTGGATTCAGCACGCGCGCAGGATCAGTCGCCGCGCCTTTCGGCGTAAAACAGGTGGCCACCCAGGCGGGCGGTCTGCACCATCTTGCGGGTCCAGTCCGGCTTGCCGACGGCGACAGAGTGGAAGTACTTGGAATCGCCGATGGGGTCCGGCAGCCAGTTCTCGCGCACCATGTAGGCGATGCGGTTCGCCGTCTTCCACGCCGCCGGGTCGTGCGGCCGGTCGGACAGGCCGTCGCAGGCGAAGTGGAACTGGCACTGGTTCATGCGCTTCTGGTTCTGGAACACCACGCCGCAGATGGTACCCGGATAGCGCTCGTCGCTTACCCGGTTCAGGATCACCCGGGCCACCGCGGCCTGGCCTTCGGCCGGCTCGCCGCGTGCCTCGAAATACACCGCCTGCGCCAGGCAGTACTGCTGGGTGTCGCCAGCCTGGGGAACATTGGCGAACTCGATGAGTTCATGCAGCGAGGTCGGCAGCCGCGCGCCAATGGAGGCTTCCAGCGCCGCCATGCGATGCTGGGCCCAGGATTGGGGAGATGGTTGGTGAAGCCCCGCGCTGGCGGGGATCGTCATGATGCCGGCGCACAACACGAACGCGACGGCAACATGCCAGATGCTGTCAAAAAACTTCACTACTGAGTTTTGCCCCTGCGTAGTTAGCGCATGAACGGCGCCTCATGCCGTGTCCGCAAACACCGAAACTTCCTTGCCCGGTGCCAGTCGAACAGGCGGGAGGTAGTCGTTCAGGACGCAAGGTGCAAGCACTTTTGGCCCGAATTTGGTCCAAAAGTGGGGTAATTAGTGACCTCTGGTGCGTATAGAGGCTCTAAAACACAACCGCTAGTAGGGCTTAACGATTATTTCCTGGAAAGCTGTTCCAACTGCTTTTGCAGTGCATCAAGCTGGGCTTTCACCTGTGCCAGCGATTCTTCCGAGCTTTCCTTGGCCGGTTTCGCCGGAGTCTGTTCGGCCGCATCGGGATGACCGGAGAACGGCGAGAACATGTTGAACATGCGCTCGAACAGGGCGATGTTCTGGCGCGCGATGTCCTCGAAGCGGGCGAGCGGCGCCTTGGGCGTGAAGGTGGTTACCAGGTACTCGCGCATCTTCTCCTGGTCGCGGGTGAACCGGTCCATGCTCATGTCGAGATATTTGGGCAGGGCCGCCTGCAGCGTGTCGTCATAGAAGCGGATGAGCTGGCGCAGGAAGTTGATGGGCAGCAGGTTCTCGCCCTTGGATTCCTGTTCGAAGATGATCTGGGCGAGGACGGAGCGGGTGATGTCCTCGCCGGTCTTGGCATCGAAGACCACGAAGTTGTCGCCCCGCTTCACCATCTCGCGAAGATAGTCGAGCGTCACATAGCTGCTGGTCGCCGTATTGTACAGCCGGCGGTTCGCGTATTTCTTAATGACGATGGGCGCCTTTTCGGCGCCCTGGTCAGCGGCGGACTGCGGTTCCGGTGCCTTTGCTATCTTACGCTCCCTCAACGACTCTTTCCCCCCGAACCCGGCATTTAAGCGAGCCTAACTTTTGAGCATCTTGCGCGTTCATGTTGCAACGCGCAAGGTGATACTTCCCGAAAACCGCTTGATTCTACCGCGCTGCACTATAAGGTCCGCCGCATCCGCCGGCGCCCCGAATCGCGGCCTGTCCCGGCGTGGCAGCTTCAGGGAGATGCATGATGACCGAGGTGTTTATCGTCAGCGCGGCGCGCACGCCGGTGGGTTCTTTCAACGGCTCCCTGAGCGGCGTTCCTGCCCACTATCTCGGCCAGGTCGCGATGACCGAGGCCCTCAAGCGCGCGGGCGTGGACGGCGCCGACGTGGAAGAGGTCATCTTCGGCCAGATCCTCACCGCCGGCCAGGGCCAGAATCCGGCCCGCCAGGCATCCATCGCCGCCGGCATCCCGAACGAGGTCTCGGCCTGGGTCGTCAACCAGATGTGCGGCTCCGGCCTGCGCACGGTCGCCCTCGCCACCCAGGCGATCAAGAATGGCGACGGCAGCATCATCATCGCCGGCGGCCAGGAGAGCATGAGCCAGGCCCAGCATGCCGCCTATCTGCGCTCGGGCGTGAAGATGGGCGACCTGAACTTCATCGATACCATGATCAAGGACGGCCTGTGGGATGCGTTCCACGGCTATCACATGGGCACCACGGCCGAGAACGTCGCCAAGCAGTGGCAGATCACCCGCGAGCAGCAGGACGAGTTCGCCCTCGCCTCGCAGACCAAGGCTTCCGCCGCCCAGAAGGCCGGCAAGTTCGCCGACGAGATCGTTCCCGTCACCATCAAGGGCCGCAAGGGCGACGTGATCGTGGCCGAGGACGAATACATCCGCCATGACGCCACCCTGGACAAGATGGTCGGGATGCGTCCGGCTTTCAGCAAGGACGGCACCGTGACCGCCGCCAACGCCAGCGGCATCAACGACGGCGCCGCCGCGCTGGTGCTGATGTCGGGCGAGGAGATGAAGCGCCGCGGCCTGGCGCCGCTGGCCCGCGTCGCCTCGTGGGCCCAGGCCGGCGTCGATCCGGCGATCATGGGCACGGGGCCGATCCCGGCCAGCCGCAAGGCGCTGGAGAAGGCCGGCTGGAAGGCCAGCGACCTTGATCTGGTCGAGGCCAACGAGGCCTTCGCCGCCCAGGCCTGCGCCGTCAACAAGGACATGGGCTGGGATACGTCCAAGGTGAACGTCAACGGCGGCGCCATCGCCATCGGCCACCCGATCGGCGCCTCGGGAGCGCGCGTGCTCACCACGCTGCTGCACGAGATGGCCAAGCGCGATGCCAAGAAGGGCCTCGCCACCCTGTGCATCGGCGGCGGCATGGGCATCGCGCTCTGTGTCGAACGCGACTGATCCGGATACCACCAAGAAACCTATAAAAGACCAAAAACCCGAAGAACCCAGGGAGACGACAGATGGCACGTGTTGCGCTGGTTACCGGCGGCACCCGCGGTATTGGCGAAGCGGTTTCGATCGCGCTCAAGGACGCCGGCTACAAGGTGGCCGCGAACTACGCCGGCAATGATGAAGCCGCCGCGGAATTCAAGCAGCGGACCGGCATTTCGGTGTTCAAGTGGAACGTGGGCGATTTCGACGCCTGCGCCGCCGGCATCAAGGCGGTCGAGGCCGAGCTGGGCCCGATCGACGTGCTGGTGAACAACGCCGGCGTCACCCGAGACGCCATGCTGCACAAGATGTCCAAGGAACAGTGGGACGACGTGCTCAACGTCGACCTGACCTCGGTGTTCAACATGTGCCGCCACCTGATCGACGGCATGCGCGAGCGCAATTTCGGCCGTATCATCAACATGACCTCGATCAACGGCCAGAAGGGCCAGATGGGCCAGACCAACTACTCCGCCGCCAAGGCCGGCATGATCGGCTTCACCAAGGCGCTGGCGCAGGAAACCGCCAAGAAGGGCATCACCGTCAACGTGATCGCGCCGGGCTACATCAACACCGAGATGGTCGCCGCCGTGCCGGAGAAGGTGCTGGAAGGCATCATCGCGACGATCCCGGTCGGCCGACTCGGCGAGCCCGAGGACATCGCGCGCGGCGTGGTCTACCTGGCCGCCGACGACGCCGGCTTCATCACCGGCTCGACCCTGACCATCAACGGCGCCCAGTACATCGCCGGCTGACCAGCAGGTTCATGGAATACGGAAAGGGCGGCTTCGGCCGCCCTTTTTGCGGCTACTCGGTATTGTCGAAACCGGTTGCTTCGGCATACTGGCGCACGTGAAGAACGCGCAGTATGCGGACTTCAGTTCCGTCTGTGCGGTAGAACAGATAGTGAGACTGCACGCGAATCGCGCGAATGCCTTCTCCGATGTCGGGTCGAGAGACGCCGAGTTTCGGATTGTCAGCGATCTGCGCCGCAGCGTCGTAAAGCCGGGTAAGATAGTGCTCGGCCTGGCGCACATTCCAGGTGACAGCCGAATACTGAAAGATTCCCGATAGATCGGATGCTGCTCGGGGTGTGAGGCGGTAACGCCGGCTCAACGGCTCTCGAACTTCTTGCGTTCGATTTCGATGATCTCAGGAATATCGAGATCGCTGTAAATTCCCGCATCATCCTCGGCGATTCCTGCGGCGACCTCTTTGCGCAGCGTGGCGAGCTTCGCATCACGGTGCTTCATTTCCGCAACGGCCGCCTTCAGGACTTCCGTCTCATTCCGGTATTCGCCGGACTCGACCTTGCTTTCGATGTAATCGCGCAGATCGCGGGGCAGTTTGCTCAGGTCGTTCACGGGCAGCACTCCAGATCGCGGGTCATTCTACCACAACCTCAGAAATTGTCCTTCCGCCGCCGGGTCTCGGCGAAGACCTCGACCAGCGGCGCACCGACCATGCCGAGCGTGCGCTGCAGGTCCGGGCTGTCCGGGCGCAGGAACGGGTTGGTGGCGATCTCCTCGGCCAGGCTCGACGGCACGGTGCGCTCGCCGCGGGCGCGCATGTCGTCGATCAGCGATTTGCGGGCGACCAGCGCGCCGTTGTCCGGCTCCACGGTGACGGCGAAGGCGGCGTTGGACTTGGTGTATTCGTGGGCGCAGTACACCTGGGTCGATCCCGGCAACGCGCGCAGCTTGGACAGCGACGTCCACATCTGCTGCGGCGTGCCCTCGAACAGCCGGCCGCAGCCCAGCGCGAACATGGTGTCGCCGCAGAACAGCGCGTCCGAGTCCCCGAACCAGTAGGCGATGTGGCCGCGCGTGTGGCCGGGCACGTCGAACACCTTGGCGACGCTCTCGCCCAGCGCATAGCTCTCGCCGTCGCCGACCTCCACATCGATGCCGGGGATGCGGTCGCGGTCGGCGCGCGGGCCGACGATGGTGCAGCCGGTGCGCGCCTTGATCGCCATGTTGCCGCCGGTGTGGTCGGCGTGGTGATGGGTGTTGAGGATGTGCGTGAGGGCCCAGCCCTTCTCGGCCAGCGCCTCGAACACTTCCTCGTGGGTGGCCGGATCGACGACGGCCGTCATCCCGGTCGCCACGTCGTGGGCCAGGTACACATAGTTGTCCGACAGGACTGGTATCTGATGTATTTCAAGCATGGCGCTAACATAGTTCCCCGCAGGGACTTTGAGAAGGTTGAGCGGTGTATCTCGACATCACGGAGCTGCAGGCGTTCTACGCCGGCCCGCTGGGCCGCACCGCCCAGATGCTGATCCGCGCCCGGCTGGTCGAGGCGTGGCCCGATTTCGGCGCCGGCCTTACGGTCGGCTTCGGCTATGCCGGTCCGCTGCTGCGCGGGCTGGAGGGGACGCGGCCGCCGGTGCTGCTGATGCCGGCCGAGCAGGGCGTCGCCCACTGGCCGCGCGGCCAGCCCAACCGGGCGGCGCTGGCCGACGGCGACTATCTACCGCTGGCCGATGCATCGGTGGACCGGCTCGTCGTAGCCCACGCGCTCGAGCATGCCGAGAATACCCGCAAGCTGCTGCGTGAGTTCTGGCGCATCCTGAGTCCTGAAGGCCGCATCATGGTGGTGGTGCCGCACCGGCGCAGCCCGTGGTCGTTCACCGAGCGCACGCCGTTCGGCCATGGCCGGCCCTATTCTGTGGGCCAGGTCGGCCGGCTGCTGAACGACAGCCTGTTCGAGCCCGCCGGCTGGCGCGGCGCCCTCCACGCCCCGCCGGGACCCGTGCGCCTCCTCCGCTGGGCCGAGCGCCCGGGTGCGAGGCTGTGGCCGACGCTGGCAGGCGTGCTGCTGGTGGAAGCCGTGAAGGTGGTCGAGGCCCGTATCGACGGCGGCAAGGCGCGGCCGGCGCTGGCGTATGCGAGGGCCTGAGAACCAACCAAACCCATCGTGATTTTGCGAGCGTAGCGACGCAATCCAGCCCCTATGCCACACAGCCATCAGCGGCTTGGCTGGGTCGCTTCGCTACGCTCGCGAAGTCATCAGAGGTTAGAGGATTGAAGCCAGTTCCTGAGGCCGCTCCAGCAGCCGGGTCATACCCGCCGCCTCCAGCTCCTCCCGACTGCCGAAGCCCCACAGCACGCCGATGGGCGTGAGGCCGTGGGCCCGGGCGCCGATGGCGTCGTGCTCGCGGTCGCCGATCATCAGGGTGTTCGCTGGGTTCTCGCCGGTTTCGGACAGGGCGAAGCGCAGCAGGTCGGTTTTGCGGACGTTGGTGCCGTCAAGCTCCGAGCCGAAGATGCGA
>JBKJNE010000213.1:0-3459 GCA_046596015.1 Alphaproteobacteria bacterium | reverse complement strand
GTGGTGCTGGTGCTGGACCAGGTCACCGATCCGCACAATGTGGGCGCCATCATGCGGTCGGCCGCCGCGTTCGGCGCGAGCGCCGTGATCACCACCTGGCGCCACTCGCCGCCCGAGACCGCCGTGCTGGTGAAAGCCGCCGCCGGCGCGTTCGAGGCCATGCCCTATATCCGCATCCAGAACCTGGCCGGCCTGCTGGAAAAGCTGCACGAACACGACTTCATCAGCATCGGCCTGGATGGCGACGCGCCCATGCCGGTGCGCGACGCGCCGCACGGCGAGCGCACGGCGCTGGTGCTGGGCGCCGAAGGCAAGGGCCTGCGCCACCTGACCCGCGAGCTGTGCGGCATGCTCGCCCGGCTGCCGATCTCCGAGCGGGTGGAAAGCCTCAACGTGTCGAACGCCGCCGCCGTGGCGCTCTACGAGCTGACGCGCGACGCGTGACAAATCCGCCGATTTGACGTATCCGGATGCCGCCGAGACGCCGGATTAGCTCAGCGGTAGAGCAACCGCCTTGTAAGCGGTAGGTCGTCGGTTCAATTCCGACATCCGGCACCATTTCCTTGAATGTGGTCGATACTTTCCGGCCGTCTTTAATCCGGTTGAATTATATGGTTGGCTCCAAGTTCACCACGAAGATATCCGCGGCGGCGTTGGGAAGCCGGCACGCGGCTTGTCGTCGTGGAAACCGGCGATGGCGTCCTTTTGTGTCAGGCATCGCCGTTCCCCACGACGCGGCCGGAGGATGTCTTCGGGTCGCTCCGGCACGATGGCCCGCCACTTTCGCTGGAAGCCATGGATGCCGCCATCGACGCCCAAGTGTCCCAATGGGCCGATGACTGAACGCGTGCCTTTTCCTCATGATCGCGCTTTAGAGAGGTAGCCGCTCAGGTCGATGTCCCCAAGGTCTTCTTTTTTGTGATTCTGCTCGCAGAATCACCGTAGGAAGAACGTCTTTCGGAAGCGAGCCAACCTTATCGGCTCCTGCTCCAGGTTCACGCCCGCTCCAGCACGACCACCGGAATCTCCCGGCCGGCTTTCTGCTGGTAATCGTCATAGGGCGGGAACAGCGCCGCCATCTCGCGCCACAGCCGGCTCCGCTCGGCGCCGGTCGCTACGCGCGCCTTCGCCGGGAACTTGTCCGCCAGCACCTGGACCTCCACCGCCGGATCGGACTCCAGGTTGAGGAACCAGCCGGGATGGACCGGGGCGCCGCCCTTCGAGGCGATCACCACGTAGCCGTCGCCGGCCTTGCCGTAGATCAGCGGCATGATGAACCTGTCGCCGCTCTTGCGGCCGGTGGTGGTCAGCAGCAGGGTCGGCACCGGCGCCATCTTGCCGGCCGAGAACATGTGGCCGTCGGCGCCGTCCGTCGCCAGATAGCGGCGGACGTGATCCTTCAACCAGTCGAGCACGCCGTCCGGCACTTTCGCTTCGCTCATGTCGGTCTTCCCGCTTGTTGAACCGCCCCCACTCTAGGACGGCGCGCCACTCGCGTCACGCGTAGGCCGCGACGGCGTCCGCATAGGCCTGCAGCTGGGCGAAGGCCTGGTCGCGGCCGTCGTTCGGCAGGCCGAACACCATGCGCTCGACCCCCAGTTCGGCGAGCCGGTCGATGTATTGGCGTTCAGGCGGCAGGCCGAGTGACGTTATCGTCGTCCGGCCGCGTCCCGCTTCGGCCTCCAGTCGCCGCTGCTGGGCGATCATGTCCGGTAGCTCGTGCAGCGGCGTCATCTTGTTGCGCATCGATTCGTGCCACTGGGCCGCGATCACCGGCATCCAGCCGTCGCCATAGCCGACCACGCGCTGGAGGATGCCGGCGCCGGCGCCCGCGACCATGATGGGCGGATGCGGCGTCTGCACCGGCTTGGGCCACTGCCAGGACCGGCTGATGTTGACGAACTCGCCGTGATACTCGGCTTCCTCCTCGGTCCAGAGGCGTTTCATCGCCTCGACCCGCTCGCGCATGATCTTGAACCGGGTGGCGAAGGCGACGCCGTGATTTTCCATTTCGGGCGGATTCCATCCGGCGCCGATGCCGAACACCACCCGCCCGCCGGAAATCTGGTCCAGGGTCGAGATCGCCTTGGCGCAATGGATCGGATCATGCTGCGGCACGATGCAGATGGCGGTGCCCAGCTTGATGGTCCGGGTCACGGCCGCCGCCGCGCCAAGCGACACGAAGGGATCCAGCATGCTCCGGTAGGCCATCGGCACGTCGTCGGCGAGCGGGAACTTGGTGTCGACCGGGATGTGGGAATGCTCGGAGACGAACACGGACTCGAAGCCCAGCCGTTCCGCCTCGGCCGCGATCTCGGCGGGCCCGGCGCTGAAGTGCGTGACGAATATGCTGACTCCGAACTTCATGGCGCTTTCTCCCCGAGATGTTACCGGAAAGTATCATCCCGGCATGGAGGCTGGTACCAGCGATCCGCGCCACGGGTCAACAGAAATGGGCGGCGGCGGAATAGCGGGATATCCGGGTTCGATGCAGATCCCTCTCTATCCGTGTCCTGCCCATGCAAATTCGGAAAGGATGGGTTTCCACCCGGCCTATTGGTCGATGGCGGAAAGCACCCATCTTGTGTCCATGCAAGGCCGCGATGCGGGAGTTGGCAGCCGCGGCTTCCGGACGGCAAGGCAAAGACGCCTCGCCTGAAAGCGCTCAACAGGAGACCTCAGATGATCGACCTTCGTCCCTTCGACAGCCTCGGCGGCGCCAACCACGGCTGGCTCGACGCCAAACATCACTTCTCGTTCGCCGGCTACCGCGATCCGGACCGGGTGCACTGGGGCAATCTTCGGGTGTGGAACGACGACACCATCGCCCCGCGAAGCGGCTTCCCGCCGCACCAGCACGCCGACATGGAGATCGTCACCTATGTCCGCAAGGGCGCCATCACCCACAAGGACAGCCTGGGCAACCAGGGCCGCACCGAAGCGGGCGACGTGCAGGTGATGTCGGCGGGCACCGGCATCTCGCACTCCGAATACAACATGGAGGACGAGGAGACGACGCTGTTCCAGATCTGGATCATCCCCAGCGAGCCGGACCGCAAGGCGCCGTCCTGGGGCGCGAGACCCTTCCCCAAGGGCGACCGCTCGGGCCGGTTCGTGACGCTCGCCAGCGGCATCGACGGCGATGAGGACGCGCTGCCGATCCGGACCGACGCCCGCGTCGCCGGCGCCACCCTGAAGGCCGGCG
Source organism: Alphaproteobacteria bacterium (assembly GCA_046596015.1). Classification (GTDB taxonomy): domain Bacteria; phylum Pseudomonadota; class Alphaproteobacteria; order SMXS01; family SMXS01; genus RI-34. Next base: position 254 of record JBKJNE010000213.1, on the reverse strand, counting down.
AGACCGCCGAGTACAGGCTGGGTGGCGAGCGCTACGGATATCTGGTGCCGGCGAGCGGCTCGGTCGAGGTCAACGGCGTCAAGGTCGGCGCCCGCGACGGCGCGGCGATCAGGGACGTGGACGTGCTCCGCGTCACCGCGCTGGAGGACAGCGAGCTGGTGCTGGTCGATACCGCCTACACGCCGTAACGGCGCGACGTCAGGGTTTGATGCAGATCACCCCATATCCCTGTCCCTGAGCTCGTCGAAGGGCCT
>JBKJNE010000048.1:0-6398 GCA_046596015.1 Alphaproteobacteria bacterium | reverse complement strand
GAGGACGGCGACGACGTGGAGCTGGTCGTCGCCGCTGCCGGCGCGGCCGCGAGGCTCGTCGCTGAATTCGTCGCGGCGGCTGGCGTCATGGGCCGCCTGCTCGGCGAGCAGGGCGCGCCGGTCCTCGACCGGAATCTGGTAATAGTCGGGATGGATTTCGGTGAAGGCGAGGAAACCGTGGCGGTTGCCGCCATACTCGATGAAGGCCGCCTGGAGCGAGGGTTCGACCCGCGTCACGCGGGCCAGGTAGATGTTTCCTCTCAGCGAAGCCTTGCTGGCGGCTTCAAAGTCGAATTCCTCAATGCGGTTGCCGCGGACGACAGCCACCCGGGTCTCTTCCGGGTGGGCCGAATCTAGAAGCATGCGTGTGGACATCAAAATGGGCTCCAAGCCCATAGGCGGCGCGTCTTGAGGGCGCGTCCTGCCTGGGCGGTTTGTTGGGGAATACGGCCCGCAAGGACGCTTCGTTAAGAAGCGCCACGCCTTGATTCAACGTGAAATCCAGGTCAGGAACGGGCCGCGGGTTCATTGGTATCCTTACGATCTGTCTTGATTTCGCGGTTAGCGATCAACCGGCGTTTCATCGGCGCTGACAGGATTGGCGCCGTCCATGGACGGCCTCCGCTGCTGCATCCGGAAAACCCGCTTCGGTTTGCCGCGAAAGACGAGAGCAGGCGAACAATAGCGTGACAAGCCTCTGAATTGCAATGAAAACCGGCGGACGCCGCCATTCCGGCCATCTCGCTCTGGCCAAGCCGCATCATGATGATTACCTTTCCCGGATGGGGCTATCCGAAGACGGGTCGATGGCAAGGACTGGGGTTGGGATCGTCGGCCGCGCTTGCATGATTCTGTTTGCGTTGGCCGTGTTTTTCGCGGGATCGGGCGCGGCGCTGGCGCAGCCGGCGGTGACCGGCGTGCGCATCGGCGCGCACCCGGATTCCACCCGCTTTGTGCTCGACCTTTCCCAGAACATCCAGGTCAACGTCTTCACCCTGGCCGATCCGTACCGCGTGGTCATCGACATGCCCGCGCTCGACTGGAAGGCGGGCGACGGCGGGCAGGGCGAGGCCGGCGAGACCGAGGGCCTGGTCGAGCGCTACCGCTTCGGCCTGTTCCAGCAGGGCAACGCGCGCCTCGTGCTCGACCTGCGCAAGCCCGCTTCGGTGCGCCAGGCGTTCGTGCTGCCGCCGCAGGGCGCCTATGGCTACCGCTTCGTCCTCGACCTGGAGGCGACCGACCGCGCCAGCTTCATGAAAACCGTGCAGGTGCCGCCCGCGGCGCCCGCGTCGCCGCCGCCCGCGGCGATCCAGTCGGCGCCGCAAAAGCGCGACGACAGCCGCCGCACCGTGGCCATCGACGCGGGCCATGGCGGCGTCGATCCGGGCACGATCAGCGGCGACGGAACATACGAGAAGCAGGTGACGTTGGGCGTGGCGCTGGAGTTGAAGCGCCAGCTTGAACGGACAGGCCGCTACAACGTGATCGTCACCCGCCAGAGCGACATCTTCATCCCGCTGGGCGAGCGGGTCGAGATCGGCCGCCGCGGCAAGGCCGACCTGTTCGTGTCGCTGCATGCCGACGCCATCGCCAACAGGGATATCCGCGGCAGCACCGTCTACACCCTGTCCGAGACCGCCTCCGACAAGGAAGCCGCCGCGCTGGCCAGCAAGGAAAACAAGGCCGACATCATCGCCGGCGTCGATCTGGGAAAGCAGTCGCCCGAGGTGACCGACATCCTGATCGACCTGATGCAGCGCGAGACCATGAACTATTCCATCGAGTTCGCGACGCTGCTGATTCCCAGTCTGGAGCGGTCGGTGCAGATGCGCGCCAATTCGCACCGCTTCGCCGGCTTCCGGGTGCTGAAGGCGCCCGACGTGCCGTCGGTGCTGGTCGAGATGGGCTATCTGTCAAATGCCGAAGACACCAGATACCTGAAGTCCGAGAAGGGCCGGCGCGAGATCGCCGCGGCTGTCGCGGGCGCGGTCGACGACTATTTCCAGCGCCATGACGCCCGCCTGTCGTCGCCGTGACGCGGCCGTGCCGGCGCACGGCCGATGGCGGCTTGTCGCGGACGGCCGGGTGCCATATTTTCCGGGTGTCTCCCGGCCCGAATCCCGTCCGGCGAGAGCATAAGGGCCGATGGCTACAAGCAACGTAAATCGTTATGTGAAGATCGCGGCGGGCGCCGTCGGCGCCATCGTCCTGACGGTCGTGATCGTGGTGTTCGTGATGCTGTACCGCTTCGGCGCGGCGCTGCCGGACGTCGATCAGTTGCGCAATTACGAGCCGCCGGTCACCACCCGCATCCATGCCGCCGACGGCCGCCTGGTGGGCGAGTACGCGCGCGAGCGGCGGCTGTTCGTGCCGCTCGAGGCGATCCCCGAGCGGGTGATCCAGGCGTTCATGGCCGCCGAGGACAAGAACTTCTACGAGCATGGCGGCATCGACTACATCGGCGTGATCCGCGCGGTATTCGAGAACTTCTACAACAAGGCCACCGGCCAGCGGCTGGTGGGCGCTTCGACCATCACCCAGCAGGTGGCGAAGAACTTCCTGCTCACCAACGAGGTGTCCTATTCGCGCAAGATCAAGGAGGCGATCCTCGCCTACCGCATCGAGCGCGCGTTCGACAAGGATCAGATCCTCGAGCTCTACCTGAACGAAATCTATCTGGGGCAGGGCATGCATCCGCAGGGCTCCTACGGGGTCGCGGCCGCCGCCCAGTCCTATTTCGACAAGGCGCTGTCCGAGCTGGACCTTGCCGAGGCGGCCTACCTCGCGGCCTTGCCGAAGGCGCCCAGCAACTACCATCCGGTCAAGCATCCGCAGGCGGCCAAGGGGCGGCGCGACTGGGTGCTGCGGCGCATGGCCAGCGACGGATTCATCACCCGCAAGGAGCGCGACGCCGCCATCGCCGAGCCGCTCCAGATGCGCGCGCCGCAGGGCGAGCGGGTGTTCACCGCCGACTACTTCAACGAGGAGATTCGCCGCGAGATCGCCGCGCTCTATGGCTACAACGCGCTCTATGACGGCGGCCTGTCGGTGCGCTCGACGCTCGATTCCCGGCTGCAGGCTATCGCCGAGACGGCGCTGCGCCACGGCCTGGTGACCTACGACCGCCGCCACGGCTGGCGCGGCCCGCTCGGTCACATCGAGCTCGACGACTGGAAGAAGAAGCTGGCCGCCCTGAAGATCTCGACCGGCCCGCGCGAGTGGCGGCTCGCCGTGGTGCTGTCGGTGGACGCCGGCGGCGCCGGCATCGGTACCATCGACGGCGACCGCGGCACCATTCCTTTCTCGCGCATGTCCTGGGCGCGGCCTACCCTGAAGGACCAGAACGTCGGCGCCGCGCCGTCGAAGCCCTCGGACGTGGTCAAGCCGGGCGATGTGATCGTGGTCCAGAAGGCGACGGGCGAGGGCGCGGGCCCCGGCGAGTACAGCCTGCAGCAGATCCCCAAGGTCGAGGGTGCCCTTGTCGCCATGGACCCGCATACCGGCCGCATCCTGGCGCTGGTGGGCGGGTTCGACTACAACGGCAGCCAGTTCGACCGCGCCATGCAGGCGATCCGGCAGCCGGGCTCGGCGTTCAAGCCGTTCGTCTACGCCGCCGCGCTCGACAGCGGCTTCACCCCGTCGGATCTGGTGCTCGACGCGCCGTTCGTCATGGACCAGGGTCCGGGCCTGCCGAAATGGCGGCCGCAGAACTATTCCAACGAATTCTATGGCCCCAGCACGTTGCGCATGGGCATCGAGAAGTCGCGCAACGTGATGACCGTGCGCCTCGCGCAGCAGGTCGGCATGACCAAGATCTCGGCCTACGCGCATAATTTCGGCATCACCGACAAGATGCCCAGGGTGCTCGCCATGTCGCTGGGCGCCGGCGAGACCACGGTGATGCGGTTGACCAACGCCTACGCCATGTTCGTCAATGGCGGCAAGCGCATCACCCCCAGCCTGATCGACCGCATCCAGGACCGCTGGGGCCGCACCGTCTACCGCCACGACAAACGGCCATGCCCGGGCTGCTCGGCCCCGGGCTGGAGCAACCAGCAGGCGCCGGTGATCCCCGACAACCGCGATCAGGTGGTCGACCCGGCCACCGCGTACCAGATGGTGTCGATGCTGGAGGGCGTGGTCCTGCGCGGCACCGGCGCCCGGGTGTCGGCCATCGGCAAGCCGCTCGCCGGCAAGACCGGCACCACCAACGACAATTTCGACAACTGGTTCGTCGGCTTCTCGCCCGACCTGGCGGTGGGCGCCTATGTGGGCTTCGACACGCCGGCCACCCTCGGCGGCAAGGAGACCGGCGCCAGCTCGGCGGCGCCGATCTTCCAGGAGTTCATGGAAAAGGCGCTGAAGGGCCAGCCTGCCATTCCGTTCCGGATTCCGCCGGGCATAAGGCTGGTGCGGGTCAACAGCAAGACCGGCCAGCCCACGTCGCCCGACGACCGCAACGTGATCCTCGAGGCGTTCAAGCCCGGCACGGAACCGAACGGCCAGCGCAACATTCTCGACGGATCAGGGGTTGACGGATCGGACGGCGGCGTGCCATTGCCGGGGGAGAAATCCGCCCCGGTCGGTACCGGCGGACTCTACTAGAGCTGAAACGCAAAGGTTATCAGGACGATGCGAGCCGAAATTCAGGCACAGGTTGACTCAATCGAGCAGTCGCTGGAACTGCTGAGGAGGTCTCTTTGACTGGGATCGGGCCGTCAGGCGTCTCGACGAGCTGAACCAGCTTTCCGAAGATCCCAATCTCTGGAACGACCCGGGCAGGGCGCAGAAGCTGATGCGCGAGCGCACCCGGCTTGACCAGGCGGTCACCGCCACCAGACAGATCGAATCCGGCCTTTCCGAGAACCTGGAGCTGGCCGAAATGGCCGAGGCCGAAGGCGACACGGCGATGGTCGACGAAGCCCAACAGGCGCTCAAGGACCTCGCGGCCCTGGCCCACGCCAAGCGCATCGACGCGCTGCTGTCGGGCGAGGCGGACGGCAACGACACCTATCTGGAAATCCATGCGGGCGCCGGCGGCACCGAGAGCCAGGACTGGGCTTCCATGCTGCTGCGCATGTACACCCGCTGGGCGGACTCCAAGGGCTACAAGACCGAGCTGATGGAAAACAGCGACGGCGAGGAGGCCGGCATCAAGTCCGCCACCATCCAGATCAAGGGCGAGAACGCCTTCGGCTGGCTGAAGACCGAGGCGGGCGTGCACCGGCTGGTGCGCATCTCGCCCTATGATTCCAACGCGCGGCGGCACACCAGCTTTGCCAGCGTCGGCGTCTATCCGGTGGTCGACGACACCATCGAGATCGAGATCAACGACAAGGATTTGCGCATCGACACCTACCGGTCCTCGGGCGCGGGCGGCCAGCACGTCAACACCACCGACAGCGCCATCCGCATCACCCACATCCCGACGGGCATCGTCGTGCAGTGCCAGAACGAGCGGTCGCAGCACAAGAACCGCGCCACGGCCATGAAGATGCTGCAGAGCCGCCTCTATGAGGCCGAGCTGCGCGCCCGCGAGGAAAAGGCAGCCGCAGCGGCGGCATCCAAGACCGACATCGCCTGGGGCCACCAGATCCGATCCTACGTGCTGCAGCCCTACCAGATGGTCAAGGACCTGCGCACCGGCGTGGAATCCTCCCAGCCCGACCTGGTGCTGAACGGCGGCATCGACGAATTCGTCGCCGCCGCGCTCGCCCAGAAAGTCGACGGCAAGGCGGGCGAGGCGATCGAGGATTTGAGTTAAATCTCTCCTGTAGACCACTCTGCTGTTAAAGAGTGTGTGAATAAATCAAAAATGGCGTCATTCCCGCGCACGCGGGAATGACGAGATTTTTTCGGTTTTATTTCTTCGGATATGGAGGGACGTTATTTGTAGTACGTCTAGCGTACTATACTCCGAGGTGCTTATGGAGACGTCTAAGCAAACGAGCGCCGAGGAGGTGCTCATCCAGCTTTCCGACCTGCTCGACGCAGCTGAGAATGGTGAGACGACGATCATCACGCGCTATGGCCAGCCGGTCGCCGCCATCGTACCCGTTGTCGACCAGGGAATAGGGATGCAACAAGTATCGCTTCTGTCAGTGGCCGGGACCGGACGCGGTTTGTGGAGCGATTACGACGAGCGGTTGCGAGACGATTGGAGCCGCTGAAACCGCTCCTGCCTCAGTAGTTGGCCAGTTCGTCGGTCAGGTCGCTCAGCAGCCTGTCTGGAGAAACTTCGATACCTACACCGGCTGGTGTCGGAAAGACGGCGACCGACCGGCCGTCGGTTTTAATGCCGGGCAGCCCCTTGCCATCCCAGAGTCCAGTGCGATCATCCGAGGTTCGTATCCGGCCCATTTGCCATGTGCGCAGAGCACCGCATAGTTCTCATGCGG
>JBKJNE010000039.1:0-3753 GCA_046596015.1 Alphaproteobacteria bacterium | reverse complement strand
GCCGGGGACGTCCGCAACCACCTCGACGGTGCCGTCTGGCCAGCATTTGGCCAGCGCCTGGCCCTGGATCTCGGTGACCAGCACGCTGCCGTCGTTCATCACCACCGGGCCTTCCGGAAAGCGCAGCCCTTCGGCGATCACCCGGTAGTTGACGGCCGGCACGACCCTGGTCGGCGGCGTATAGACCGGCGTCGCCCTGCAGGCGTCGATCAGGCTCTGCGCCGCCGGCGCGCGTTTTTCCCGGATACCCATGACTCTCCCCTTCTGCTTCCCCTCAGGAGACTAGCAGAACGCGGGCCGTCGTCCAGCAGCCGTGACTTTTAGAGCCCGCCCGCGACGGTGATGATCTCGCCGGTCACCCACGCCGCGGCGGGCGAGGCCAGGTAGACGGCGGCGCCGCAGATGTCCTCCTCCTTGCCCATGCGCTTCATCGGGATCTGGATCATGGCGACCAGGCCGGGAAGCTGCTCCTCGGTGAGCTTGAGCGCTTCCATGAACACCTCGGTCGGAATCGGGCCGGGCGCGATGGCGTTGACCCGGATTTTCGGCGCCAGCTCGGTCGCCAGCGTCTTGGTGAGGCTGTTAACGCCCGCCTTGGCGGCGCCGTAGGGCCCGTTCATCGGCGCCGGCTTGAACGCGGCGATCGACGAGATGTTGATGATCGACGAGCCTTCCGGCATGCGCTTGGCCGCCGCGACGCTGCCCGCCCAGACCGCCTTCAGGTTGAGGCCGAGCTGGTAGTCCCACTGGTATTCCGGCAGGTCCATGAAGGTGCGCATGGTGCGGTCGTCGGCGCCGCCGGCGTTGTTCACCCAGATGGTCAGCTTGCCGAGCTGCCTGACGGTTTCCTCGGCCAGGTTGTCGATGGCCGCCATGTCCATCATGTCGGTGGTGATCGCCGCCGCCTTGCGGCCGAGCGCCCTGATCTCGTCCGCCACCGCCTCGATCTCGGCGGTTCGCCGCGCCGCCACCGCCACGTCGGCGCCCGCTTCCGCCAGCGCCAGCGCGATCGCCCGGCCGATGCCGCGTCCCGCGCCCGTCACCACCGCCACCTGGCCGTCCAGGCGGAACTGTTCCATGATGCCCATCGGTTCTCTCCCCGCTTCCAAAGCACGTCCGTTCATGACCCACCCTCCGGGCCATGGACGGACGCTAAAACCGCGTGTGACGTCCTACTTCTTCGGCGTGAACTCGATGTGCAGTTCCTTCAGCGCGCGCAGCGCGAAGGTCGGCCCATGCTTGAAGTCGTTCTTGCCCTCGGCGAACTGGATATGGTCGAACTTGTCGACCATGGCCTTGAAGCCCCAGTAGAGCTCGCGCCTCGCCAGCGGCGCGCCCAGGCAGTGATGGATGCCCGAGCCGAACGCCATGTGGCTGCCGGCGTTCTTGCGGTCCAGATCCAGCTTCTCCGGGCAGTCGAAGTGCCGCTCGTCACGGTTGGCCGATGCGTAGCGGGTGTTGATCATGGCGCCTTTCGGGATCTGCACGCCGTGGATCTCGATGTCGCGGGCGGCGACGCGGAACAGGCTCTGCACCGGGCTCTCGAGCCGCAGCACCTCCTCGACGAAGGTGCGCAAATCCTTCTCCACGCCCTGCTTCAGGCGCGCCCACACATCCGGGTTCTGGATCGCCAGCATCATGCCGGCCGACAGCGCGTTGGTGGAGGTCTCCGAGCCGCCGACGAAGGTGTCCGCCATCATCTCGGCATGCAGCTCGTTGTCGTTGAGCGTGCGGCCCCATTCCGGGATCACCGTGTTCACCAGGTCCGACAGCAGGGTGTTGTCCGGTTCCTTGCGCAGCTTCTCGAAGATCGGCTGGAAATAATGCTGGGCCTCGATCTCCATCTCGACCGACCAGCGTTCCTCGTCCTCGCTCATCATCATGCCGAGGCGCTGCACCCAGGCATCGGTCCAGGCCTTGATCCGCCAGATGTCCTCTTCCTTCGCGCCCATCTGCTTGCCGATGATGATCAGCGGCAGCGGCACGGCGAACTGGTGGACCCACTCGCAATGGCCGTCCTCGAGGAAGGCGTCGATCAGCTTGTAGGCGGTCTGCTCGACGGCCGGATCGACTTCCTTGATCTTGCCGGCGCGGAACGCCACGTCGAACATGGCGCGCATCTGCTTGTGGTTGGGGTCGTCGCGGCCGGCCAGCGTCGGCTCGGGCAGCCAGCCCTTTTCCTCGTAGAGCTTGCGCATGCGCTGGACGCGCTCGGGGACCAGCGTCGCCTTGGGGCGCACGTTGCTGAAGCTTTCGGTGTCCAGCAGCACCTTGCGCAGGTCGTCGTAGCGGGTGATGAAATAGAAGCCGGTCACTCCGTCCTTCCACACCGGCGCGTCGTCGCGCAGCGTGCGGTAGGCGTCATACGGGAATTCCTGCAGGTCTGGCGCGAAGAAGTTGAACTCGGGCGTCGGCTTGGTCGTGGTGGTGCTCATCGGCTCTCCCCAAAGTCATCTGCGATTGTTTGTACAACCCTTCCGGCGGGGTGGTAAAGGGGGTGCTGAAAAAATGCCCTGAGATTCAGCGCCCAGCGATCCAAAAGCTGGGTTCGCCCAATCCACACACACTCTCTCTGTGACTTTGCGAGCGCAGCGAAGCAATCCAACCGCGCCGGTGATGGCTGTGCGGCGGAGGGGCTGGGCTGCTTCGCTCCGCTCGCAGGATCACCCAACGGAGGTTTGAACTTCGGTTACTCGCTTCGGCGCTATTTCCTCTTCCGCTTCTTCCCCGCCTTCTTCGGCACGTGCACCGTGCCCTTGCCGATGATCCACGGCAGGTCGAGGAAGGTCTTCACCCCCGACGGCGCGTCGCACACATAGGGGATGGCGTTGACCGCGTGCATGGCGGTGCCCTGCAGGCCGTCGCCGATCCATTGGGCGCCGAAATTCACATGCATGCGCGGCTCGCCCTCGATGGTCACCGAGTGCTCGCCGGTCGGCCATTCCGGCGCGACGCTCTCGTGGATGCGCCAGACCGTCTCGTGCACGATAACCTCGGCGCCGTTCGCCACGCCCGCCCATTTCCAGTGCTGGCCGGCGACGGTGCCCTTCTTGACGACGCCCGATGCGGTTTCCAGGTCGGCCTTGGCCAGTTCGCGCACGGTGGTCGCCGTGATCTCGTCGAGCTTGACGCCGAGCGCGTCGGCGATCATCTGCACGTTCTCCCTGAACAGGCCCGACAGCCAGAACGAATAGCGCTCGGCATCCTTCTTGAACTGGGCCGGCGTCTTGGAGAAGCCCATCATGTCGAACATGATCTCGGGCGAGGGGTAATACTGGAAGTTGGAGATCTCGCGCACATAGATCTGGTCGACGCGCTTGGACAGCGCCGTCATGGTCATCGGCAGCAGGTCGCCGAGCCAGCCCGGGTTGAGGCCGGTCGAATGGAAGGTCGAGCCGCCCTTGCGGCAGGCTTCCTCCAGCCGCTTGTTGAGCTTGCTTCCATAGACCTTCGGATACATGTAGCCGACCGTGGTGATGACGTTCTTGCCCGAGGCGAGCAGCCGGCAGAACGTGTCGATGTCGGCCATCGGGTCGGCACCGTAGACCAGCGACGGCAGCGACGTGTGCAGCACCACGTCGGCGTCCATGCCGACGATCTTGTCGACATCGTTGGTCGCCTTCACGCCCAGCTTGCCGATGCCGGCGATCTCGCCCGCGTCCTGCCCGGCCTTGGCGTCGGAGAACACATACATCCCGACCAGCTTCAGGTCCGGCCTTTCCGCCACGGCAAGCACGCGGTGCGGGCCGTGGC
>JBKJNE010000147.1:0-3711 GCA_046596015.1 Alphaproteobacteria bacterium | reverse complement strand
CATGCTGCTCTATGGCAGCTCGCTGCTCTACGGCTATACCGGCGCCACCGGGTTCTCGCAGATCGCGGCCGCCGTCTCGGGCGATGGTCCGGTGCCGATCGGCGTGCTGCTCGGCCTGGTGTTCGTGATGGCGGGGCTTGCGTTCAAGGTCTCGGCGGTGCCGTTCCATATGTGGACGCCCGACGTCTACGAGGGCGCGCCAACGCCGGTTACCGCGTTCTTCGCGGTGGCGCCGAAGATCGCCGCCATGGCGCTGCTGGTGCGCACCATGTTCGGCGCGTTCCCCGAGATCGCCGACGAGTGGCAGCAAATCCTGGTGTTCCTGTCGATCGCCTCCATGGTCGTCGGCGCGGTGTTCGCCATCGTCCAGACCAACATCAAGCGGCTGATGGCTTACAGCTCCATCGGCCATGTGGGCTACGCGCTGATGGGCGTCGCGACGGGCACGCCCGACGGCGTCAAGGCGGTGCTGATCTATTTGGCGATCTACCTGGCCATGAACGTCGGCGCGTTTGCGCTGATCATCGCCATGCGGCGCAAGGACGGCGCGACCGAGTCCATCGCCGACCTGTCGGGCCTGTCGCGGACCCGGCCGGTCATGGCGCTGGCCATCGCCATCTTCATGTTCTCGCTGGCCGGCATTCCCCCGCTCGCGGGCTTCTTCGGCAAGTTCTACGTGTTCATCGCCGCCATCGACGCGAACCTGACGTTCCTCGCGGTGATCGGCGCGCTGGCCAGCGCGGTGAGCGCCTTCTACTATTTGCGCATCGTCAAGGTGATGTATTTCGACGAGCCGGTCGATGCATTCGACGTCAACACCGGACGTGGCATCGCCGCCGTCGCCACCGTCTCGGCGCTTGCCACCGTGTTCTTCCTGGTGTTCGCGGCGCCGGTGGTGCGCGTCGCCACCACCGCCGCCCAGTCACTGTTCCAGTAAGGAGATCGCGGTGGTCCATCTGCCGGATGGCTACAGCATCGCGATCTTCGACAGCATCGACAGCACCAACGAGGAAGCACGGCGCCACGCGGCCACCGCCCGCGACCGCACGGTCTACTGGGCCAAGCGCCAGACCGCGGGCAGGGGACGGCGCGGCCGTTCCTGGATGTCCGAGCCGGGTAATCTCTTCGTCTCGCTGCTGCTGAAGCCCGGCTGCCCGCTGGCGCAGGCCGCCCAGCTTTCCTTCGTCTCGGCCCTGGCCGTCAGCGACGTGCTGGTGAAGGCGGGCGCAGGCGACCGGGCGGCGCTCAAATGGCCCAACGACGTGCTGGTCGACGGCGCCAAGATCTGCGGCATCCTGCTCGAGGCCACCTCGACCGGCGCGAAGGTCGAGGCGGTCGTCGCCGGCATGGGCCTCAACCTCGCCAGCCATCCGGACGACACGCCCTACCCGGCGACGGACTTTCGCCATGCCGGACTGGACGATGTGAGTGCCGACCAGGCGCTGACATGGTTGCTCAAGGCTTTCGAGCTACGTTACGCCGCGTGGCGCGACCGCGGCTTTACGGCGGTGCGGGCCGACTGGCTCGTCCGCGCATACCGGTTGGGCCAGGACATCCAGGTCCGGCTCGACGGCGAGACGGTGACCGGCCGCTTCGCCGAGCTGGACGAGGCCGGCGCGCTGGTGGTCGAGACGGCGGCCGGCGTGCGCCACATCACTGCCGGGGATGTCTATTTCCCCGGGGCGGCTTGAGGAAACGATGACCAAGGAACTGCTGTTCGTGCCGCTGGGCGGCGCGGGCGAGATCGGGATGAACCTGAACGTGTTCGGGTACGACGACCAGTGGATCGTCGTCGACCTGGGCGTCAGCTTCGGCAACCCGTCGCTTCCCGGCATCGACCTGGTGATGCCCGATCCGTCGTTCATCGAGGCGCGGCGCGACAAGCTGCTCGGCATCGTGCTGACCCACGCGCACGAGGACCATCTGGGGGCCGTGCCCCATCTGTGGACGCGCCTCAGGTGTCCGGTCTATGCAACACCGTTCACCGCCGGCATCCTGCGCACCAAGCTGGCCGAGGCCGGCCTGTTGAAAGAGGTGCCGATCGTCGAGACCGCGCTGGGCAGCCGCGTGACGCTGGGCCCGTTCGACATCGACTTCCTGACGCTCACCCATTCCATCGCCGAGCCCAGCGCGCTCGTCATCCGCACGCCGCTGGGCACCGTGTTTCATACCGGCGACTGGAAGATCGACCCCGATCCGCTGATCGGCCACCCGCTCGACGAGGATGCGCTGGCCCGGCTGGGCGAGGAGGGCGTCCTCGCCATGATCTGCGACAGCACCAACGTATTCAACCCCAGCGCCAGCGGCTCCGAGGCCGAGGTCCGGCGGCATCTGCTGGAGCTGGTGGGCAAGGAGACGGGCAGGGTGGCGATCACCGCCTTCGCCTCCAACATCGCCCGGCTGGAGACCCTGGCCGAGGTCGCGCGCGCCCACGACCGTCATGCCGTGCTGGTCGGCCGCTCGCTGCGGCGGAACGTCCAGGTCGCCCGCGAAACCGGCTACCTGACCCATTTGCCGCCGTTCATCGACGAGGCCGACGCCGGCTTCCTGCCGCGCGACAAGGTGCTCTACATCTGCACCGGCAGCCAGGGCGAGCCGCGCGGCGCCATGGTGCGCATCGCCACCGGCGATCACCCGCATGTGAACCTGACCGATGGCGACACGGTGATCTTCTCGTCCAAGATCATCCCCGGCAACGAGCTGGCGCTCGGCAAGCTCTACAACGCGCTCGCAAAGCGGGGCGTCAAGACGATCACCGAGAAGGACGAGTTCGTGCACGTCTCCGGCCATCCGGGCCGCGAGGAGCTGGCGCGCATGTACCAGTGGATCAGGCCCGAGATCGCGGTGCCGGTCCATGGCGAGGCCCGGCACCTGTTCGAGCATGCCGAGCTGGCGCGCGAGCTGCAGGTGCCGCGCTGCGTCGTGCCGGAGAACGGCACCATGATCCGTCTGGCGCCGGGCAACGCGGAAATCATCGACCGGGTGACGGCCGGAAAGCTGGTGCTCGACGGCAATCAGCTCGTCGCCGAGGACAGCGTCTCCATCGTCGAGCGCCGCCGCGGCCTCCACAACGGCCATCTGGTGGTCAGCATCGTGGTCGACGAGGAAGGCCGGCTGCTGGCCGATCCGGGCGTGACCCTGTTCGGCGTGCCCGATCCGGGCGGTCTCGCGGACGCCATCGCCGATGCCATCGAGGCGGCGGCGAAGGGCATGCCGCGCGGCCAGCGGCGCGACGACGATGTGCTGCGCGAGGCGGTGCGCGTCGCCGCGCGCCGTGTCGTTCGCCAGACCACGGAGAAGAAGCCGGTGACGGACGTGCAGATTCTGCGATTGCCGCCGCAAACCGAAGCCCCTAAACAGGACCAACCGGATTCACGAGGCCGGATTCACGAGGAGTAGGTCATGATCGGTCGTCTCAACCACGTTGCCATCGCCGTCCCCGACCTGGCCGCAGCGACGGCGGTCTACCGCGATACGCTGGGCGCCAAGGTCACCGAGCCGGTCGACCAGCCGGACCACGGCGTGGTTACCGTGTTCGTCGAGCTGCCGAACACCAAGATCGAGCTGCTCTATCCGCTGGGCGACAACTCGCCCTTCGCCAAGTTCCTCGAGCGCAACAAGTCCGGCGGCATCCACCATGTCTGCTACGAGGTCGACGACATCCTGTCGGCCCGCGACAAGCTGAAGCAGGAGGGCGCCACCATCCTGGGC
>JBKJNE010000142.1:0-8210 GCA_046596015.1 Alphaproteobacteria bacterium | reverse complement strand
TCCCGAGTTGGCTGATCTTCGACCAGCATTATCTCGGGATGTTCTCGTATTCGAACCTGGCCACGTCCTCCACGTGGAAGGCGGCGCCGAAGGCATTGTAGTTTGCCGCCTCGTTGGTGAAGCGGCGGGCCTTCCTGTTGACCATGATGGCGCCGGGCATGGTGCGCTGGCCCATGATCATCATCCGCTCCATGGAGTTCTCCTCGACCGGGACCGAGGCGACCGGCGTCCACCACGCCTCGCGCATGTTGCCGAGCATGGCGCCGGCCTTCATCGCCATCTTCAGGCCGTCGCCCGTATTGGTCTTGATCGACACCTGGTGGGTGAGGGGGCCGCGCAGGAAGGCGCGCTTCAGGTCGTCGTTCCACTCGAAGCCGCCGGTCGCCAGGATCACGCCCTTGCGGGCGCGGACGCGCAGCTCACCGTCCGGCGTGTCGAACACCACGCCGGTGATCGCGCCGTGCTCGATGATCAGTTCCTTCGCCGCATGGTCGGTCCTGGGTTCGATGCCGCGGTCCAGGCAGCCCTTCAGCAGCCGGCCGATCAGTGCCTGGCCGCAGCCGCGCTCGTTGCGGATCTTGCGCCGGGCGATCTCGTCCTTCGAAGGCGGCGTCGGCACCGACTTGCCCAGCGGCGTCTCGCTCATGGTGATGTGCGGGTTGGGATAGTAGGGCGACGGCGTGACCCGCGACGCCCACTCGCCCAGCTCGTCATAGGCATAGATCGGACATTCGATGGTGCGCCCGCCCTTGGAGCTGCCGCCCGGAAACTCCGGGTGATAGTCGGGCATTTCCTTGACCGAATAGAACTGCACCGGCGTACGGGATTCGAGGAAGGTCACCATCTCGGGGCCCGCGTCCACATAGGCCTCGGTCAGGTCCTGCCGCATCAGGTCGCGCGACAGCGACATCATGTAGGTGATGGCTTTCTCGCGGCTGTCGTCGATGCCGTGGTCCTTCATGTGCGGGTTGTTCGGGATCCACACCTGGCCGCCGGACCATGCCGACGTGCCGCCGACCTTGTCGGCCTTCTCGAACACGCCCACGCTTGCGCCGCCCTCGGCCGCGGTGATCGCGGCGGTCAGTCCAGCCGCGCCGGTGCCCAGCACCACCACATCGAATTCCCGCATCGTCTTCCCCATTGCTTCCCGTGGTCGATCCGTACCGTTTTATAACAACTGTTTCACAGAATGTCGCGCCGATTCCGTGCTCGAGTCTTTGTTCCCTCCGTGCGCCGCGACGGCGTCGAGCGCGCCCCCCGTTATCCGTTGAATGCAGAGCCGGCGGACATCGACGCGAACACGTTTTGTTTTGCCGCCATGTGCTCTATGATCGACCCGGGCCAATAGAGACGTCGAATGAACCGCTTATGGTCTGTCTCTTCACGTAAACGGCGAGCTCTCTGCGTTGCCGCGGCGGCCTTCCTTGTGGCCGCGACCGCCCAGGCCGAGAATGCGACGGTCTTGGTGACCGATGACACCGGCGCCCCGGTCCGGGACGCGGTCGTCAGCCTCACATCGCTCGATGCCGCGTTGAATGGCGACGGCGCAGGCAAGTCCGCCGCCGTGATGACCCAGCAGAACAAGGAGTTCTCGCCCCATGTGCTGCCCGTGCGGGCCGGCACGACGGTGCGGTTTCCCAACAAGGATGACTTCCGGCACCAGATCTATTCGTTCTCCAAGGCGAAGCCGTTCGAGATCAGCCTCTACAGCGGCGACGAGGACAAGCGGGAAACCTTCGACAGGACCGGCGTCGTCGCCCTGGGGTGCAACATCCACGACAACATGGTGGGCTACATCTATGTCCTCGCCACCGACCACTACGCCGCCACCGGCCGCGATGGCGTGGCGCGGGTCGGCGGGCTGAAGCCGGGGAAATACACGCTGGCCGTCTGGCACCCGCGCCAGCGCGGCGGCGAACTCAGCCAGGAAGCGGTCGTCGTCGCGGGTTCGGCGACCGAGCTCGCGGTCAGGGTGTCGCTGAAGCCGTCGCCGTCGCCGGCGGATGCGGCGCGGTGACCCCCGCGCTGCCCGGCAGGTTCCAGACACGGCTGGTGCTGCTGTTCGTGTCGCTGTTCATCCTGGTGCAGGCCGCCACCTACGCCGCCGTCTACCTCGTCACCGACCGCAACCTGGAGGGGCAGGCCCGCCAGCACCTGCTGTACAGTTCGGAGACGTTCAGCCGCGCCATGCGCGAGCGGACCGATAAGCTGGCCGAGGGCGCGCAGGTGCTGTCCAACGACTTCGGCTTCCGCCAGGCGGTGGCGACCGAGGACAAGGCGACGGTGATCTCGGCACTGTCCAACCTGGCCGGCCGCATCGGCGCCCAGCGCGCCATGCTGATCTCGCTGGACCAGAAGGTGCTGGCCGACAACCGGCCGTTGGAGGCGCTGACCGGCCGGCAGTTCCCGATGTCCAGGCTGGTCGACCATGCCGACGAGCACGGCAAGTCCGCCGCCTTCATCGAACTGAACGGCCAGCTCTACGACTTCGTGCTAGTGCCGGTGCTGGCGCCCGTGCCTATTGCCTGGGTCGGCCTCGGCATCCGGCTCGACGACCGGGAAGTGGCCAGCATCCGCCAGCTCATGCCGCAGGGGATCGACATCAGCTTCCTGCACCATGAGTCCGGCGCCGACTGGACGGTGCTCGCCTCGACCCTCAAGCTCAAGCCGGGCGACGTCTCGCGCCAACTGACACGGGACCGCGACGCGCTGAAGCGCCAGCCGGTGCGCCTGAGCATGGCGGGCGAGGACTATCTGGCGCTCGCCGTCGATCTGCCCGACGACGCGGGCGCGGGCGGCACCCTGGCGCTGCTGCAATACTCCTTCGAGGCGGCGTTCAGCCCGTACCGGCCGCTGGTCTACGCGCTGCTGGTGCTGCTCGCCATCGGCATGGTCGCGCTGGCCTATGGCAGCGTCGGCGTGGCGCGCAGCGTGTCGCGCCCGCTCCGGCAGCTTGCCGAGGCGGCGGCCAAGGTGGCGAAAGGCGACTATCGGCTCGTGGCGCTGCAGGGGTCGCGCGACGAGTTCGGACAGCTTGCCTCGACGTTCAACCAGATGGTCGAGAACATCCAGGACCGCGAGCAGAAGATCACCTTCCAGGCCGAGCACGACAACGAGACCGGCCTGCCGAATCTGCGCAAGGTCGAGACGATCCTGCGCGACTACATCGCCGCCGATCCGAACCGCACGGTCAGCACCGCCGTCGTGGCCGTCGAGCGGGTCAACGAGGTGCGCAACACCTTCGGCTTCTCCACCTGGGAGCGGCTGATCGCGCTGATCGCGCCGCGGCTGCGCGACGCGGTGCCGCACAGCGCCATTCTGGCGCGGGCCAGCACCACCTCGTTCATCATCGCGCTGCCGGGGCTCGACACGCTGCCCGCCCGGAAGGTTGCCGAGCGCATCCTGTCCAGCTTCGGCGAGCCGTTCACCATCGACGCCTTCACCATCGACTCAAACGCCCATATCGGCGTGGCCAGCTATCCGGAGCATGCGACGTCGGCCGAGCAGCTCATCCAGCGCGCCAGCACGGCGGTGATCCAGGCGGAAAGCGAGGGCGCGCATGTGGCGGTCTACGACCCGGAGCGGGATTCGAACACCGCCGAGCGTCTGTCGCTGATGGGCGATCTGCGCAAGGGTCTCGCCAACCGCGAGGTGCAGTTCTACTACCAGCCCAAGATCGACCTGGCGAGCAACCGCATGACCCATGTGGAGGCGCTGGTCCGCTGGAACCATCCGATCCTGGGGTTCCTGCCGCCCGGGGAGTTCATCGGTTTGGCCGAGCAGACAGGCCATATCGGCTACCTGACGGCCTGGGGGCTGGAAACCGCGATCCGCCAGTGCGGCGAATGGCATCGCCAAGGCTATACGATCACGACCGCGGTCAACCTGTCGGCCCACGACCTTGCCGACCGGACGCTGCCGCTGACAGTGGCGCGGCTGCTGCGGCAGAACCAGGTGCATCCGTCCTGGCTGGTGCTCGAGCTGACCGAGAGCGCGGTGATGAAGAACCCCGAGCTGGCCATCTCCGTGCTCGAGGAGCTGCGGCGCATGCAGGTGGGCCTGTCGATCGACGACTACGGCGCCGGCTATTCGTCGCTATCCTATCTGAAGCGGCTGCCGATCCACGAGCTGAAGATCGACCGCTCGTTCGTGCAGGGCCTGGCAACCAGCGCCGCCGACCAGATCCTGGTGCGCTCCACCATCGACATGGCGCACAGCCTGGGCGTGAAGGTGACCGCCGAAGGCGTCGAGGACGCCGCGTCCGCCGACCTGCTGCGCGGCTTCCGCTGCGACATGGCGCAGGGCTACTTCTTCAGCCGGCCGGTCCCGGTGGAAGAGCTCGACCGCTTCATCCGCCAGTCGCCCTATGGTCTGACGGCGGCCGGTGCCTGATTGCCCGGCGATTTCCGCTCCACTACGTCCCGGTGCATGGGCGCCAGCAGGGCCAGAAGACGGTTCTGGGTCTGGTAGGAGATGTCCTGCTCGGCCATGGCGCGCTGCAGCAGCTCGACCAGCGCGTTGAAGTGGAAGGTGGTCAGCCCCAGTCCCTTGTGCGCCTTCTTCATGTCCAGGCCGGTGTACTTGACCGGTCCGCCCGACAACGCGGCGATCTGCTCGGTGATCATCTTCTTCAGATAGTCGGGCTTGGACTTGGCGAAGGTGTCCTTGATCCGGGGGTCCTGGTAGGACAGGTCGATGGTCCGCCCGACGAATTTCTCGATGCCGGGCTGGCCGCCCAGATCGTCGTAGAGGCTGCCCGCGTGGGCGGGCGCGGTGATAAGCGCCAGGCCAAGGACTATCAGAATGGTGCGCAGCGCGTTCATCTCAGAACCCCGTCTGGGCGGAAAGGTAGATGCCCTGCTGGCGGCCCTGCAGGGCGATGGAACCCAGGTCGACGCCGGCCAGGGTCAGCGACAGGTGCTTGCTGGGGAACCAGGCCACATAGACCGCCTTGGCGTCACCCTCCTTGGCGAAGGCCAGGTTGTTGGGCTTGGTGCGGTAGTCGAAGCCGGCCACGAGCCGCCTTGTGATCAGGTAGACGGCGGAGAACTCCCATTCCAGCTCGTAATCCGCGCCGGCGGCGTTGCCGAAGCCGAGCAGGCCGAAGTGGTTGGCCTTGGTCATGCGGGCGGTGACGCTGAGCAGCAGGCTCTGGCGCAGCAGCACCTTGGTGGCGGCGATGTAGAAGTCGATGCCGTCATCGCCGCCCGCCCCGACCGCCGCCAGGATCGGCGCCTTGCCGGCCCGTTTGTACTGGGCGCCTATGGCGACCTGCGGCAGCCACGAGTCCTGGTCGTAGACCGCGTCGCCGATCAGCCGCACCTTGGCGCCGACGATGTCCTGCGAGAAGGTAAAGCCGTTGCCGAGGCCCAGCCTGCCGCCGGTTTTGCCGGTGTCGAACCACTGGTGGGTGTAGGATACCTCGACCCGGTCGAAGACGCCGACCGCCACGCCGCTGGCGTTGAAGGTGAAGTCGTCCAGGGCTACGAAGGTGTGGTGGGCGCTGACGCCCAGTCCGCGATCCGAGCCGTAGCCCGAGATCACCGCCCAGGTGGTGAGGCCGGCGCCGGCCGCGCCCTCGACCTGGGTGACGCCGCCGGTGGCGAGCAGCTTGCCGCTGTCGAACAAATCGTCCGCGCGAGCGGTTCCGGTCAGCGCGGCGACCAGCACGACTACCCCGAAACAGGTGGTCGAGACCAGGCGCATCGTGGGCGTAACTCCCTGAATCCCTAAGTTATTGTCGCCCCTACGCTTATAACCCGATTCCGGATCACCGGAAGCCCGCATTCGCACGAAAAAATCTCGGTCCGACGTCGCCGCGCCCGATGGCGCGCTACATCAGCCCACCGGATACGGTCCAGACCTCGCCGGTGATCCAGCTCGCGGCGGGCGAGCACAGGAACACCGCTACGCCGGCGACGTCGGCGGGACGGCCCAGCCGGCCGAGTGGCACTTTCTTGCGCTCGAGCAGGGCGGGCAGGTCTCCGTCGCCCAGGCTGAGCGCGTCCATGTAGGTCTCGGTCGGGATGGTCGAGGGCTGAATGGCGTTCACCCGGATTTTCGGTGCGAGCTCGCGTGAGTAGGTTCTGGTCAGGCTGTTCACGGCGGCCTTGGCCGCGCCGTAATGGCCGCTGCCCGGCGCCGCGCCCTGGGCCGACAGCGACGAGATGTTGACGATCGAGCCGCCGCCGGTCATCCGGCGCGCCGCCGCGTTGGTGCCGGTGACGACCGCGGTGAGGTTGAGCGCCACGCAATCGTTCCAGTCCTTCGCGGAAATGTCGCCCAGCGGCCCGAAATAGCGCGATCCGCCGGCGTTGTTGATCCAGATCGACAGGCTGCCGAAGCGGTCCACGGCCGCCTGTGCGAGCGCCTCGACGGACTCCGGATCGGTGACGTCGCCGGCGACGCCGAGCGCGCGTCCGCCGGTCGCGGTGATCGACGCGGCGACGGCCTCGACCTCGGCCGCGCGGCGCGCAGCGACCACCACGGCCGCGCCCGCTTCGGCCAGCGCCCGCGCCATCGCCTCGCCGATGCCGCGCCCGCCGCCGGTGACGACGGCGACCTGGCCGTCGAGGCGGAAGCTTTCCAGCGTGTCCATCAGCGGCCGTGAAACACGGGCTTGCGCTTTTCCATGAAGGCGCGGCGGGCGTCGCGGAAGTCCTCGCTGTTGGCGCAGTCGGCGACGGCCTTGCGGCCGCGCTTGCCGTCACGGTCCGGTTCGGCGAGCAGCTCGGAGACGACGATCTTGGTGGCGCGCTGGGTCAGCGGCGCCTGCGCGGCCATGCTGGTGGCGTATTCGGTCACGTAGGCTTCCAGATCGGCGGTGGCGATGACCCTGTTCAGCAGGCCCATGTCATAGGCTTCGCTTGGCGAGTAGCGGCGGGCGGTGTACAGGAATTCCTTGGCACGCGACGGCCCGACGAGATCGGCCAGTAGCTTGATGAAATCCGCGCTGTAGCCGATGCCGAGGCGCGCGGCCGGGATGCCGTAGACCGAGTCCTCGGCGCCGATGCGGAGGTCGCAGCAGGTGGCGAGCGCCACGCCGCCGCCCAGGCAATAGCCCTGGATCATGGCGACGGTCGGCTTCTCCACGTCGCGCAGGGCGAAGAACATCCTCTGGGTCAGCCGGGCGTATTCGTCGGCCTTTTCGGCGTTGGAGCGCCGGTCCTCGAACTCGGAAATGTCGGCGCCCGACACGAACGCCTTGCCGCCGGCGCCCGCCACCACCAGCACCCGCTCATCGGGCGCCGCCGCGAACGCCTCGATGATCTCCAGCGCCGCGCCGTTCATCTCCAGCGACAGGGCGTTGTGCTTTTCCGGCTTGTTGAAGATCAGCCAGCGCACGGCGCCGTCGCGGCGGGTCAGGACATGCTCGCTCATTGGGTACCTCATACGATGTCGCGCTCGCGCAGGCCGGCGATCTCGGCCGCCGAATAGCCGATCCCGGCCAGGATGTCGTCGGTGTGCTCGCCCAGCGCCGGTGTGGCGCTGGCGAGGCTGCTGTCGGTGCGGCTCAAATGGAAGGCTTGCCCGATCAGGGTCTGCTCACCGAGCGCCGGCGACTCCACTGTCTGGGCGATGCCCAGGTGGCGCACCTGCGCATCGTCGAAGGTCTGGTCGATGGAATAGATCGGGCCGCACGGAATGCCCGCCCTGTTCAGCAGGTCGATCCACTCGGCGCTGGTCCTGGTGACGGTGACCGCCTCGACCAGCGCATTGACCGTGTCGCGGTTGCGCACCCGGCGGCCGGGCGAACGGAAGTTCTCGTCGTCGGCCAGATGGTCGAGGCCCAGCACGGTGCAGAACTTTCCCCACGCGCCGGGCATGGGGGCGATGTTGACGTGTCCGTCGGAGGTGCGGAAGCAGCCCATCGGCACGGCGGTCGGATGGTCGTTGCCGACCTGTCCCGGCACGTCGTGCTTCATCAGCCAGCGCACCGCCTGGAAATCCAGCATGAAGATCTGCGATTCGAGCAGCGAGGTGGTGACCCACTGGCCTTCGCCCGACACTTCGCGCTCCAGCAGCGCCGTCAGGACGCCCGAGGCGGCCAGGATGCCCGAGGCCACGTCGGCGATGGCGATGCCGACGCGCATGGGGCCACGCCCCGGCTCGCCGGTGATCGACATCAGGCCGCCCATGCCCTGCGCGATCTGGTCGAGGCCGGGCCGATCCGCATAGGGGCCGTCCTGGCCGAAGCCGGAGATGCTGGT
>JBKJNE010000408.1:0-4546 GCA_046596015.1 Alphaproteobacteria bacterium | reverse complement strand
CTTGCCGCGGCCGCCGGCGTGGATCTGGGCCTTCACCACCCAGACCGGGCCGCCCAGTTCCTTGGCGCGCGCTTCGGCTTCTTCGGGGGTGTAGGCGACGCCGCCGGCAAGCACCGGTACGCCGAACTCCTTCAGGAGGGCTTTCGCCTGGTATTCGTGGATGTTCATGCTGCTGCTCTCTGCGTTTCCTCTCGGCCCCGGTACATGGGCCGGCGGTGCTTATAACACCGTGCGAATGAGTGACAACCGCGATCAGGCCTGGGCGCGATCAGGCCTGGGCGCGATCAGGCCAGGCCCGGGTCGATTTGCTTGCAGGCCGCGACGAGGCCCTTCACGGAGTCGACGGACTTGTCGAAGCCGGCCTTTTCCTCGCCTTGCAGCGAGATCTCGACGATGCGCTCGACGCCCTTGTCGCCGATGATCACCGGCACGCCGACATAGAGGTCGTCGACGCCGTACTGGCCGGTCAGGTGCGCCGCGCAGGGCAGCAGGCGCTTCTTGTCCTTCAGGTAGCTCTCGGCCATGGCGACCGCGGCGGTCGCCGGCGCGTAGAACGCCGAGCCGGTCTTCAGCAGGCCGACGATCTCGGCGCCGCCGTCGCGCGTGCGCTGCACGATCTGGTCGATCTTCTCCTGACTGGTCCAGCCCATCTTGACCAGATCGGGGACCGGGATGCCGGCGACGGTGGAGTAGCGCACCAGCGGCACCATGGTGTCGCCGTGGCCGCCCAGCACAAAGGTGGTGATGTCCTCGACCGAAACCTTGAACTCTTCCGCCAGGAAGTAGCTGAAGCGGGCCGAGTCCAGCACGCCCGCCATGCCGACGACCATGTGGTGCGGCAGGCCGCTGAACTCGCGCAGCGCCCAGACCATGGCGTCGAGCGGGTTGGTGATGCAGACCACGAAGGCGTCCGGGGCGTTGTTCCTGATGCCCTCGCCGACGGCGCGCATGACCTTCAGGTTGATGCCCAGCAGGTCGTCGCGGCTCATGCCCGGCTTGCGCGGCACGCCGGCGGTCACGATGACCACGTCGGCGCCCTTGATGTCCGCATAGTCCTGGGTGCCGGTGAGATGGCTGTCGAAGCCGTCGATGGGGCTGGACTGGTCCAGATCGAGCGCCTTGCCCTGGGGCAGGCCTTCGGCGATGTCGAAGATCACGACGTCGCCCAGTTCCTTGAGGCCGATGAGATGGGCGAGCGTGCCGCCGATCTGGCCACCGCCGATCAGCGCAATCTTCTTGCGAGCCATGAAGGTCTCCGGTGTGGTATGCGGGTTTCGATCGGGGACCGGGTGTAACGCGATTTAATGCATGCCGCAAGACCCAGATTTATACTGACCTGTATATTAGATAGACAGGAATGTCTAGATCACTGCGCCGACAGGAGCAGCCTCGAAATATTCATGGCTCTGCATCTCCAGAAGACGCGAAACGGTGCGCTCGAACTCGAAGCTGCCGTCGCCTGAAACATAGAGCTCCTCCGGCCGGGCGGCGGCGGAGCAGACCAGCTTGATGCGCTTGTCGTAGAGCGTGTCGATCAGGGTGACGAAGCGCTTGGCCTCGTTGCGCCTGTCCGGCCCCATGCGCGGGATGCCCGACAGCACCAGCGTGTGGAAGTTGCCGGCGATGGCCAGGTAGTCCGCCGCGCCGAGCGGCTTGGCGCACAATTCCGGAAAGCTGAACCGCGCCACGCCCTTGGCCGCCTCGGGCACGGTCAGCGTCCGCCCCTGCATGACGTCGAGGGTGACTTCGTCGCCGTGCTTTTCGTCGGTCAGCGCCTCGAAGCTCTCGTCCAGCTCCCGGTCCGATTGCGCACCCAGCGGCACGTGATAGACCGGCATGTCGTGGATGCGCTTCATCCGGTAGTCGGTGGGCGAGGCGAGATGCAGCACGTCGAGCTCGGTCGTCAGCATCTCGATGGACGGCAGAAAGAGCTGTCGGTTCAGGCCGTTCTTGTAAAGCTCGCCCGGCGCCCGGTTGGAGGTGATGACGATCACCACGCCCAGCTCGAACAATGCCCGGAACAGCCGGCCCAGGATCATGGCGTCGGCCACGTCGGTCACCTGGAACTCATCGAAGCATAGCAGCATTGCTTCGCGCGCAACCTTTGAGGCGACCGGCGGAATCGGGTCGTCGGCCTCGAAGCCTTCGGCGCGCCGGTCGGCGGGCGACAGCTTGCGCCAGCGGTGCACCGTCTCGTGCACTTCGAGCATGAAGGCGTGGAAGTGGACCCGGCGCTTTGGCGCAAAGCTGGTCGAGGCGAAGAACAGGTCCATCAGCATGGACTTGCCGCGGCCGACGCCGCCGAAGATGTAGAGGCCCTGCGGCGCATCCTGCGTCTCGCGGCGGAACAGGCTGCGCCAGCCACCATTGCGGCCCGGTTCGTAGGTCTTCAGCCGCGTATGCAGGATCTCCAGCTTCTCCACCGCCAGCTCCTGCGCCTGGTCGTGGGTCAGCGACCCGTCGCGCACGAGCGCGCGGTAGCCGTCGAGCGGGCTGGAGAACTGCAGCGTTGCGGGGACTTGCGGCTTCATGCGGTCCGGAAAAGGAGACGGCGGCCCACCATCAAGAACGGCCGCCGTTCGCTATTACAGTCGCGGCAACAGCGGCGCAACCACCGATGGCGCGGATCAGGCGCGCCGTTCGACCATCAGCTTCTTGATCTCGGCGATCGCCTTGGCCGGGTTCAGGCCCTTCGGGCAGGCGTGGGCGCAGTTCATGATGGTGTGGCAGCGGTAGAGCCGGAACGGGTCCTCGAGGTTGTCGAGGCGCTCGCCGGTGTGCTCGTCGCGGCTGTCGGCGATCCAGCGATAGGCCTGCAGCAGGATGGCCGGGCCCAGGTAGCGGTCCTGGTTCCACCAGTAGGACGGGCACGACGCCGAGCAGCAGGCGCACAGGATGCATTCGTAGAGGCCGTCCATCTTGCGGCGGTCGTCCTCGGTCTGCAGCCGTTCGCGGTCCGGCGCCGGGCTTTCGGTCTTCAGCCACGGCTCGATCGACGCGTACTGGGCATAGAAGTTGGTCAGGTCGGGCACCAGGTCCTTGACCACGTCCATGTGCGGCAGCGGACTGATCTTGATGTCGCCCTTCACCTCGTCCATGCCCATGGTGCAGGCGAGGCCGTTCTTGCCGTCGATGTTCATGGCGCACGAACCGCACACGCCCTCGCGGCAGGAGCGGCGGAAGGTAAGCGAGCTGTCGATCTCGTTCTTGATCTTGATCAGCGCGTCGAGAACCATCGGGCCGCACTTGTCGAGATCGACCTCATAGGTGTCGGTGCGCGGGTTCTGGCCATCGTCCGGATTCCACCGATAGACCTGGAACTTGCGGACCCGCGTGGCGCCTTCCGGCGCCTTGTAGGTCTTGCCTTTGCCGACCTTGGAGTTCTTCGGCAGGAAAAATTCGACCATCCCGAGCGATCCTTGTCCTGAGCCTCAGTAAACGCGGGCTTTGGGTTCGATATAGCTCACATCGTCGGTGAGCGTGTAGGTGTGCACCGGCCGGTAGTCGATGGTGACGTTGCCGTTGTTGTCGAGCCACGACAGGGTGTGCTTCATCCAGGTGGCGTCGTCGCGGTCGGGAAAGTCCTCGCGGGCGTGGGCGCCGCGGCTTTCCTTGCGGTTCTCGGCCGAATACATGGTCACCATGGCCTGGCGGATCAGATTGTCGAGCTCGATGGTCTCGATCAGGTCGCTGTTCCAGACCAGCGAGCGGTCGGTGACGCGGATGTCGGCCATCTGGTCCCACACCTGCTTGATCAGCTCCTTGCCTTCGACGAGCACCTCGCCGGTGCGGAACACCGCGCAGTTGCTCTGCATGGTGCGCTGCATGTTGGCACGGATCTGCGCCGTGGGTGTGCCGCCCTTGGCGTTGCGGTAGTGGTCGAGCAGCGCGATCGAGTTGTCGCCGGCGTCCTTGCCCATGTCCTTGTGCTTGCTGCCCGGCTTGACGATCTCGGCGGCCCGGTGCGCGGCGGCGCGGCCGAACACCACAAGATCGATCAGCGAGTTCGAGCCCAGGCGGTTGGCGCCGTGCACCGACACGCAGGCGGCCTCGCCGACGGCCATCAGGCCCGGCACGACCGTGTCCGGCTCGCCGTTCTTCAGGGTCACGACCTCGCCGTGATAGTTGGTCTGCAGGCCGCCCATGTTGTAGTGCACGGTCGGCAGCACCGGGATCGGCTCCCTGGTCACGTCGACGCCGGCGAAGATGCGGGCGGATTCCGAGATGCCCGGCAGGCGCTCGTGCAGGATCGCCGGATCGAGATGATCCAGGTGCAGGTAGATGTGGTCCTTGCCCGGGCCGACGCCGCGGCCCTCGCGGATCTCGACGGTCATCGACCGGCTGACCACGTCGCGCGACGCCAGGTCCTTGGCCGACGGCGCATAGCGCTCCATGAAGCGCTCGCCTTGCGAATTGACCAGGTAGCCGCCCTCGCCGCGGGCGCCCTCGGTGATCAGGCAGCCCGAGCCGTAGATGCCAGTCGGGTGGAACTGGACGAACTCCATGTCCTGCAGCGGCAAGCCGGCGCGGAGCACCATCGCATTGC